>CBFGYW010000108.1:0-6280 GCA_965653085.1 uncultured Salinimicrobium sp. | reverse complement strand
ACACTTGCCTTATAGCTTCCAATCCCCGAAAGATCATCCCACATTTTCACTTCGAGATAAGGGATGCAGCCAACAGACCGATGAACCCACTGATGTTCGGGTATGAGGTGCCAGATTCGAAAGCCCCCAAAGTAAGTGCGCTCTTCGTTTATCCGCTTGGAGAAGAAGCCCACGTAAACCAGTCGGGGAAACGCCAGAAGCTTCCGTTGACCCTTCAGAAGGACGGGTCTTACCTCACGCCCGAGATAGAGGCCTGCGGAGATATAGGATTCGGGGTTTCTACCGTCGATCAGCTGGATAAGGCTGTCAACAATAACGGGGTTTACAGAATAGAATCCAGCCTGAATGGGGATGAGATCTTCCAGGCCAACTTCGAGATCTTTTCCTTTGAAGAGTCCCGCCGCCTGAATCAGCTTATTGACTACGCCTACTACAAGGAACATTGGGACAAGATTCAGAAACTTTTTGTGGAAAAAGACAACCTACTGAGCATTTACAGCAATGTGGTCAACCAGGGATTGGTGAATGTGCAGGACAGTATGTCGTATAACTACACGATAAGGATTGCTGATTTTGCGGGCAATGAGCGGATCATCAGGATCCCGATTCAGGGGAAAATGAATGAGAATCCTATTGAAAAGAGAGAAGATACCACCGCCTATTTTGTGCCTGCGAGCGAGGCGACTCTTTTTGAGGAGAAGGGGATCGATGTGTATTTTCCGAAGAACAGCTTATACGGAGATACCTACCTGGACCTGGTCTTTGAGAACGAAAAAGTGAAGGTGCACGAGGATGTGGTTCCTCTTCATTCCCCTATAACCATAGGTTTTGACGTGAGCAAATACAAGCCAGAGGACAGGGAACAGATGTTTGTTGCCAAATTGAATTCAGCAGGCAGACCTTATTACTCGCCCACCCAGAGGGATGGAGATCGTCTTTTTACTGAGGTGAAGAACTTCGGGACCTTCGGCTTAGGCAGGGACGTGAAAGCCCCTAAGGTTGTACCGGTGAACTTCAGGAATGGCCAGTGGATAAGCAACAATAAGGACCTGAAAGTGAAAATGTGGGATGATCTTTCGGGGATTGGAAGCTATAAGGCAAGTGTCAACGGCAAATTCATTTTAATGGAATATGAGCCAAAGGAGAGCCTTTTCACCCATTACTTCAGCGATGGGGTGGTCACCGATGAGGAAAACAAGCTGCTGATCGAAGTTACAGATAATGTAGGAAATACCACTATATTTGAAAGTACCTTTTACAGAAAACAATAAAACCGTTTGAAGGCAGCCTACCTTTTTCTCTTCTGCAGTCTGTTCACCTGCAACAGCATCTGGTCGCAGACTGCAGAGATCAAAGGTATAATCCTCGACCAGAATTCCAGTCCGGTCTCTTCAGCAAACATCCAGACAGACTCAGGCACCGGAACCCTGAGCAATGAAAATGGGTATTATGAACTCCTGATTCCTTCGGGCAGGGTCACATCGGTAACTATTACACATTTAGGGTTTAAGAGAATAACTTTTAAAGTACTGCTTCAGGATGGGGAGGTACTTGAATTCAACCCTGTACTTAACCACGAGGTCGAGCAGATTTCCGAAGTTATACTTTCTTCAGAACAAAGAGAAGCGGTTGGCGGGATAACAACTATAGCTCCCGAGCTGATCCGGAAAATTCCCGGAGCCAATGCGGGAGTGGAGAATCTTTTAAAGACTCTTCCGGGGGTGAGTTCGAATAATGAACTCAGTACCCAGTACTCAGTGCGGGGTGGAAATTACGATGAGAATCTTGTTTATGTCAACGAGGTAGAGGTCTACCGGCCTTTTCTAATCCGTGCCGGGCAGCAGGAAGGTTTAAGTTTTGTCAATCCGGACCTGGTGCGGAAGGTGGATTTCTCGGCAGGAGGTTTTCGGGCAGAATATGGGGACAAGCTGTCATCGGTGCTGGATATCACGTACAGGAGGCCGGTGGACTTCGGGGCTTCGGTGGATCTCAGTCTTCTTGGAGCCAGTGCTTCCGTTGAAGGGATTTCAGAAAACAGAAAATTTTCAGCTATCGGAGGGGTCAGGTACAGGGACAACAGCCTGCTGGTGGAAGCACAGGAAACGGAAACCAATTTTCATCCTGCTTTCCTGGATTTTCAGACCTACCTCACCTACAGCTTTTCCCCAGAGTTCGAGCTTGAATTTCTGGGAAACATTTCCGAAAACACCTACAGTTACAGGCCTCTCACGAGACAGACAAATTTTGGCACCCTTTCAGATCCCCTCGCCCTGGCCATCTTTTACAGCGGGCGGGAAGAAGATCATTATCTCACCACTTTTGGAGCCTTAAAGGCTTCTTACGTCCTGAATGATCATTTCACAGCAAAAATAATAGCTTCTGCCTATAATACGCGGGAGCAGGAGTACTTTGATATACTTGCCCAGTACCGGCTGGGGCAGGTGAATACTTCGATTGGAGGGGAGGATTTCGGGGATATTGAATTTGCCAAAGGCATAGGCTCCCAGCTCACGCACGCCCGGAATGACCTTGATGCTTTAATAGTGAATCTGGAGCATCGTGGGAATTATAATTTTGAGGAACACCAGATCGATTACGGCGTGAAATATACCCACGAAGACATCCGCGACCGGATAAGGGAATATGAGATTGTGGATTCTGCAGGCTTCAGCCTTAGGCCTCCTTTTCCTGATTTCGTCAACAGTCAGCCTTACGAGCCATACGAGGCCCCCCTCCTTCCCTATTCCAGCATCAGGGCTATGAATTCGACTCAAATTGATCGCATTTCGGGATTTCTTCAGTGGAATAAAAGGGGGCAGGTCGGAAAACACGAAACCTGGTTCAGCCTGGGAATAAGGAATCATACCTGGAGGGTTTCTGGGGAAGATTCCGATTCAGAATCACATTCCGTTGTAAGTCCCAGAGGACAGTTTGCCATCAAACCCGACTGGGAAAAAGATATGCTCTTCAGAATTTCCGCAGGCTGGTACCATCAGCCACCTTTCTATAGGGAACTGAGGGATTATTCAGGAAATGTCCGGCCCGAGGTGGAGGCGCAGCAGTCCTTTCACCTGGTGCTGGCCAATGAATACAGCTTTCAGCTATGGGAGCGGCCTTTTAAGTTCATTTCAGAAGCATACTACAAGGATCTTTATAATGTGAATACCTATACGCTTGAGAACGTGAGGATCCGTTACAGGGCCGACAACAATGCTGAAGCCTACGCCTATGGGCTGGACCTTCGCCTGAACGGGGAGTTTGTAGCAGGTACCGAAAGCTGGTTAAGTTTTGGATATTTAAAGACGGAGGAGAATTACAACAACCGGGGATTTATTGCCAGGCCGACGGATCAGCGCCTGAAATTCGGACTGCTTTTTCAGGATTACGTCCCCGAAATCCCAAGCCTAAAGGTCTACCTCAATATGGTTTATAATACCGGCCTGCCCGGCGGTTCCCCCAGCTATGCCGATCCCTACCTGTATCAAACCCGGCTGCCGGATTATAAAAGGGCTGATGTGGGATTTTCTTTTGTGCTGAAGGATGAAACGCAGCAGTCGCTGGATTACGATTGGCTGCAGGATTTTGAGGAGCTGTATGTCGGTTTTGAAATCTTCAACCTCTTCAATGTACAGAATTCCATTACCAACACCTTTGTTCGGGATGTGGCTACGAAAACCCAATATGCGGTGCCGAATTATCTGAGTCCGCGGATCTTCAATGTGAAGCTGGGGATGAGATTCTAAGTGTTCACAGCCTTGTCACCCTGAGCTTGTTGAAGCGCATTCTCGAGCGAAGGTCCTTCGACAGGCTCAGGCTGACAGAGGTTCATTGGAAAAAACCTTCGACAGGCTCAGGCTGACAAAGGTGATTTGTTGTGACCTCTATGCTACGTAAAAGTCTACTTCTGGATGAATTCCTTCAGCACCTTTACCACATAATCTATTTCCTCTTTGGTATTGTAGATGGAAAAAGAGAACCTCACCGAAGGTTTTTTCAGATCTTCCTCAGATAAAAATGCACTCAGCACGTGGGAGCCCTTATCGCTTCCGCTCTGGCAGGCGCTGCCTTTTGAACAGGCGATTCCATTAAGATCAAGCTGAAACAACAGCAACAGGGCCTTTTCCGCAGAAATTGGCAGGCAGACATTGATCAAGGTGTAAGTGCTGCTTTCAAAATCCCCACAGGAACCGTTGAATTTCACCCCCGGAATTTCCTCCTGCAGCCTTTCAATGAAATATTTCTTAAGAGAAGTGACATATTCCCGCTCTTCAGGAAGCTGCTCATAAGTCAACTTCAAAGCCTCCTCCAGCCCAACGATATTGTGTACCGATTCAGTTCCCGCCCGGTAGCCTCTCTCCTGCTCTCCCCCGAAGATGAGGGGCTGCAGGCCGGAATTTTTCCTGATAAAGGCAAAACCAACCCCTTTGGGTCCGTGGAACTTGTGTGCACTTACAGCGGTAAAATCTACCTGAATCTCCGCCAGATCCAATTCGAAATGTCCGATGGACTGGACGGTATCACTATGGAACAGGGCGTTATAGGTACGACATAACTGCCCTACCTTTTTAATGTCCAGCAGGTTCCCTACCTCATTGTTGACGTGCATAAGGCTTACCAGGGTTTTCTCATCAGAACCTGCAAGAAGATTCTCCAGGTCTTTTAGATCAACTCTGCCGCAGTCGTCGAGTTTGACAAAATCCAGCGTAGTTCCGAAAACCTCGTGCAGCTGCTCCACTGTATGCAGCACCGCATGGTGTTCTATTCTGGAGGTGATGATGCGCTTTACCCCAAGATCGCGCACCGCGCTGTTCAGAATGAGGTTATCGGCTTCAGTTCCCCCCGAGGTGAAAACTATTTCAGAAGCCGCGACATTGAGCTGCTTGGCAACTGTTTTGCGGGCCTGTTCAATCAAGGATTTGGCCGATCGGCCGAAGGCGTGCGTGGAAGAAGGATTTCCATAGTTTTCCCTCATTACCTGCAGCATTCTGTTCACCACCTCTTCGCGAATCTGCGTAGTAGCGGCGTTATCTAAATAGACTTTTTTCATGGTCCACAAAAATAACAGATTTAAAATTATTTGAAAGAAGACTGGTTATAAATTCTTAATTACTTTAATTTTGCTCAAAACCCGCAAAATGAAAAAACTACTCCCTTTTCTGTCAGCTGCTCTTCTGCTCATCTCCTGCGATGACGGGGAACTGATCGTTACAGAGTTTAGTTTTGAGGATCAACAGCTTCAGCATTGCGGAACGGAAGACACTCAGGTGCTTTACAAGGTGAACAACGACCAGATCAATGAATCCATAGCCCTTATATTTTCAATGACTGAGGAGCAGTTTCTCAACGTGGAGACTCCAATTGAAATCACCCTTGGGCAGGAGGACCAGATTATCTACAGGACTTTTGATTCTGAAGTAGGCGACTATTATTGTTCCCAGATCCCTCCAGCCTCTCCCCAGGTACTTAGTGAATATCGAAGTACTTCAGGGGGAACGGTGACAATTACTCCGCAGCTTAAAAATATCGATGACCACGACGGCGACGGAGTGCCTTCAGCCATTGAGATGGAAGCAGAAGCAGAAACCACTGCAGATGGTTTTCCGGATTCTGATGGAGATAATATCCCCGATTACCTGGATATTGATGACGATAATGACAATGTGAGAACCAAAGATGAGATAAACACTTCTGCACAAACAAGTATGGAACGCTATTTCGATACTGACGGGGATGGCACTCCTGATTATCTGGATGAGGATGACGATGGGGATGGCACCATCACCCGGTATGAGGATCTGAACAAGGATCTGGATCCCACCGATGACAGAAATGAAGGCATTGCCAATTATCTCAATCCCGAAATTGTAGATGTTTTCGAGGTGGACCAGTTCATCACCAATACCATTTCCAGAAGTTACAGGCTGGAGGTATCGGTTGATAACCTGACTCTTCAGAATCAGGGAGAGGAAGGCGAGGAAATCACAATGATCAATTACCTGCTGGGATATTTCGATACGCCTTCAGAAAACATTACTCTGCCCGAAGAAGGAGAAGAGGATGGCGACGGTACGGAAGAAGGGACCGAAAGTCCTGATGGCGAAGGCGATGGTACCGATGGGGATGAAAATACTGAAGGGGAAACGACTACTTAGGCACTAAGGATTCTGAATTATATAAACTTCAGTGGCTCCCACCCCATATTTGGAGTAATCGGCATCATAGAAATTGATATTGTCGTACCTGCCAAACATGAAATCCAATTCGGCTTTCAGAACACCTT
>CBFGYW010000107.1:0-6335 GCA_965653085.1 uncultured Salinimicrobium sp. | reverse complement strand
ATGGGGCTGATCATTGGGGAAGAAGATTTGCCGGCCCTCCACTCGGTCGCCGAGGGGGGGCGCTGCCCGATAGATGCTGGGGGAGTAGTTACCGACAGCCATCAGTTCACCTTCGAGAGCAGGACCAAAGGCGATAAACCAATGGACCTGGCCCTGACGGATATGTTCGGCAGCTCTCCTAAGACCGTAATGACCGATCAGACGGTAGAAAGACAATACAGTGAAATTACATATACCTCGAAACACCTGCACCAGTATCTGGAGCAGGTGCTGCAACTGGAGGCTGTAGCTTCCAAGGACTGGCTCACAAATAAAGTAGACCGCTGCGTTACCGGAAGGGTGGCCAAACAGCAGACGGCTGGGCCCCTGCAGCTGCCATTGAACAACTGCGGAGTGATGGCCCTTGATTACAAGGGAAAAGAAGGGGTGGCAACTTCCATAGGCCACTCCCCTATTTCTGCCCTGGTGGATCCGGTGGCTGGTTCCCGAAATTCCATTGCCGAGGCCCTCAGCAACATCGTCTGGGCGCCTCTTGAAGAAGGCCTACGTTCCGTTTCCCTTTCCGCCAACTGGATGTGGCCCTGTAACAACAAAGGGGAAGATGCGCGCCTGTACGAAGCCGTACAGGGGGTGTCCGATTTCGCCATCAGCCTGGGCATCAATGTGCCTACCGGAAAGGATTCACTTTCAATGAAACAGAAATACAAGGATGGGGATGTGCTGTCACCAGGCACTGTCATCATCTCCGCCGCCGGGCATTGCAGCGATATCCCCAAAGTGGTGGAGCCCGTGCTTCAAAAGGACGGCGGGGCCATCTATTACCTCAACCTCTCACAGGACAGCTATAAGCTGGGTGCTTCCTCTTTTGCGCAGATCCTGAACAAGGTAGGAAATGAGGTTCCCACCATTACTGACGATTCTTATTTTTCCACTGCTTTTAATGCGTTGCAGTCCCTGATTAAGGAAGACACCATTGTTGCCGGCCACGATATCTCTTCCGGAGGCTTAATCACCACGCTTCTGGAAATGTGTTTTGCTGATGTGAACCTGGCTGCGGAAATCGACCTGAGCCCTCTTGGGGAAGCAGACAGTGTAAAACTGCTCTTTTCTGAAAACTGCGGAGTTGTATTCCAGGCCAGGGATGCTTCCGCAGAAGATAAGCTGAAGGAACTTGGAATCGAATACTTCAGGATAGGAAATACTATGGAAGGCGAACTTCTGAAGATACGCAACGGGGAAGACGGATTGGAATTTAATATTCCTGAACTAAGGGATACCTGGACAAAGACCTCTTTCCTTCTGGACCAGCAGCAGAGCGGTGTGGACAGGGCTACCGAGAGATACAGGAATTATGCGAAACAACCGCTTCATTTCCGGTTTCCGCAGCACTTTACAGGAACCACTGAATTTGCGAGATGGGATGAGAGCAGGCCGCGAATCAAGGCAGCGGTGATCAGGGAGAAAGGATCAAATTCTGAAAGGGAGATGGCCTATGCGATGGATATGGCGGGCTTTGATGTGAAAGACGTACATATGACCGATCTTATTTCCGGTCGCGAAACCCTGGAAGACATCCATTTCATCGTGGCTGTGGGAGGCTTTTCAAATTCAGACGTACTGGGAAGTGCCAAAGGCTGGGCCGGGGCTTTCCTTTACAATGAAAAAGCCAAGGCTGCCCTCGATAACTTCTTTGCCCGCGAAGACACCCTCTCCCTGGGAGTCTGCAACGGCTGTCAGCTATTTATTGAGCTCGGACTCATAAATCCCGATCACGAGAAGAAGCCGAAGATGCTGCACAACCAGTCGGGGAAATTTGAATGCACCTTCACCTCGGTTGAAATCGCAGAAAACACTTCGGTGATGCTACACAGCCTCTCCGGCACCCGCCTGGGAATCTGGGCCGCACATGGGGAAGGAAAGTTCGACTTTCCATACGAGAGGTCGCGGTACAACATCATCGGAGAATACGGTTATGAAAATTACCCCTCTAATCCTAATGGCTCCCACCACAACACCGCCATCATCGTGAGCGATAATGGAAGGCACCTGGCGATGATGCCACACCTGGAACGCTCCACTTTCCCCTGGAACTGGGCGCATTATCCGAAGGACCGGAAGGATGAGGTGAGTCCGTGGCTGGAGGCATTCGTGAATGCCAGGAAATGGCTGGAGATCAACATCAGATAATAGTCATAGACTGTATCTGCAGGTCCTGCTTCTGGGGTTTTTTCAGGTTATTTTTAACAAAGTTTTAATATCGATGATTTTAATTTGAAAAAACTTCTTTATTTCCTATTTTGCAGTACATAACTGGAAAATAACATGACCGAAATAAAAAGACTCTTTGATTTTCCGCAATATCAGCTGGAAAACAATCCCCTGGAGAAGGCCCTGGTAACCAAGTACAATGGAACCTGGAAAGCTTTGTCTTCGCAACAGTATTTAGACAAGGCTAATGCTGTAAGCCGAGGCCTGTTGAGGCTGGGGATTCAGCCCCACGACAAGATCGCGGTGATCTCCTCCAATAACCGCACCGAGTGGAGTGTCCTGGACATCGGAATCCTTCAGATAGGCGCGCAGAACGTGCCTATCTATCCAACCATTGGGGAAGAGGATTACGAATATATTCTCAACCACAGTGAATCCATCTACTGCTTCGTATCAGATGAGTTGATCCTCGAGAAACTGAATTTGATAAAACAAAATACCCAGTTAAAGGGGGTCTACTCCTTCGACGAAATAGCAGGTTGCTCAAATTGGAATGAGATCATTAAGCTTGGAGAGGACACTTCCAACCAGGATGAGGTGGAACAGCGGAAAGCTGCCGTTAGCGAAGATGACCTTGCAACACTGATTTATACTTCCGGTACCACCGGAAGACCAAAAGGGGTGATGCTGAGCCACCGAAACATCGTGAGCAATGTTTTAGCCAGTTCAGACAGGGTTCCCTTTGAATTTGGCACCTATGTGGCACTTAGTTTCCTTCCGGTCTGCCACATCTTTGAAAGGATGATCCTTTATTTATACCAGTATTATAGCGTCTCCATCCATTTTGCGGAGTCTATAGAGAAGATCAGTGACAACCTGAAGGAAGTACGCCCACATGTTATTTCAGCAGTTCCAAGGCTTCTGGAGAAGGTATATGACAAGATCATCGCCAAAGGTTCAGAATTGGGCGGAGTGAAACAGAAGCTCTTTTTCTGGGCAGTGGACCTGGGATTAAAATTCGAGCCCTATGGTGCCAACGGCTGGTGGTATGAAACTCAGCTGAACCTTGCCCGCAAGCTTATCTTCTCCAAATGGAAGGAAGGTTTGGGAGGTAGAATCGAACTCATAGTATCGGGAAGCGCAGCGCTTCAGCCTCGACTTAGCAGGGTATTCGCAGCAGCGGAGATTCCCGTAATGGAAGGATATGGGCTGACAGAAACCTCTCCGGTGCTTGCAGTAAACGACCAGAGAAACGGCGGATTCAAGATTGGTACAGTTGGACGAGTGCTCAAAAATGTCGAGGTCAAGATCGCTGAAGATGGGGAAATTCTCACTAAAGGACCTAACCTGATGAAAGGATACTTCAAGGATGAAGAAAAGACGAAAGAGGCAATCGACGAGAATGGATATTTCCACACTGGGGATATCGGAGAACTGGATGCTGACGGCTTTTTAAAGATCACCGACCGTAAGAAGGAAATGTTCAAGACTTCAGGTGGAAAATATGTGGCACCTCAGCTTATCGAGAACAGGATGAAACAATCCCGCTTTATTGCAGAAATCATGGTTATTGGTGACGGGGAGAAAATGCCCGGAGCCTTTATTCAGCCTGATTTCGATTTTGTTCGGGAATGGGCCAGAAGAAAGGCTATAGAAATCGGCACTACCAATGCGGAATTAATCAAAAATCCGGAGGTTATTGCCAGGATTCAGGAGGAAGTCGATTTGTACAATGAGAAGTTCGGCAACTGGGAAAAGATCAAGAGATTCGAACTCACGCCGGATATCTGGAGCATTGAAGGAGAACATTTAACTCCGACCATGAAACTTAAACGCAGAAATATCATCAAGCTCTACCAGGGCCTATATGATAAGATCTATAGACAGAACAATTAAATCTGAAGTCTGCCTTAAATAAAAGACGCCCTGAAATGGGCGTCTTTCTATTTTATAACAGGCTGAAGCTGTTTCAGTTTTAATCTATATACACTTCCAGCAACTCCCCATGTTCGGCAGAAATCAGAACTTTTTTATTCACTGCAGGAACAAGAACGGTCTGGCCTACTGTTACTTCCTCTATATTTCCATTGACCTCAATACTGGCGTTTCCTTTGACGCACATATAGATCACAAAGGAATCGAGGTCTTTATAATCTTTTTCAAGCCTTCCCTCTACAGCAATAATATTTGTGGTAAAATAAGGACAGCGTGCAATATTCACGGAAGTGTTTATTTCCTTCTGAAAATCACAGATGAAATCTTCCTTCTTCTCAAAGTCTATGGCATCCAGGGCCAGGTCAGTATGCAGCTCCCTGCCCACTCCGTTGGCGTCAGTACGGTCCCAATCATAGATCCGGTAGGTGATATCGGATGTCTGCTGAATCTCAGCCAACAGCACCCCTGCCCCTATGGCGTGCACCTTTCCAGTATTGATGAAAACCGCATCCCCTTCCCGAACCTGTTCGAAATTAAGCAGTTCCGTGATCTTTCCCTGTTCAAGATGTTCGAGGTACTCCTCCCTGCTGATGGTATTTTTAAACCCTATGTTCAGCACTGCACCTTCCTCAGCCTGCATGATGTACCACATCTCTGTCTTTCCAAAAGAATTATGGCGTTCTTTAGCCAGTTCATCGCCTGGGTGAAGCTGCACCGATAAAGCAGTACGGGCATCGATGAATTTTATAAGCAGTGGAAATTCTGCTCCAAACTGCTGATGAATTTTCTTCCCCAGTAACTGTTCCCCTTGCGCCTCCAGTAATTCCTGAAGAGACTGCCCCTTAAAGATTCCATTCTTAACTATTGAATGGCTGCCTTCAACGTTTGATATCTCCCAGCTTTCTCCAATATTGTCTCCCTCTGCCTCTTTATTCAGCAGGTCCTTCAGCTTTGTTCCGCCCCAGATCCTCTCCTTCAGAAGGGGTTGAAACAATAAAGGGTAATTTAATTTACTCATATTCTATCCTAATTATTCGCTTCAGATTTAGCCTTGCAAGATAAAAAATCTGCAGTTAAGGTTACGAGTGGCAGGGACATATAAAGCGGAGAAAAAAATTCAGAAGATTTACTATGCGTGCATAATAAAATTTAGTAACTTTGAAATTAAACCTACTTTAAAAGGATGAAGGAGAAGACCATCGATTACGTATTGCGGGCTACCTGGACCTCGGTTGCCCGAATGTACAATGAAGAGGCCAGCAAAGAAGGGAGTACGATGGCAACAGGTTTTGCACTTCTGAGCATAGATCCTGAAAAGGGCACCCCCTCCACCTCTTTAGGACCCAAAATGGGAATGGAAGCGACCAGTTTATCGCGTACACTCAAGACGATGGAAGACAAGGGGCTGATCACCCGGCAGAAGAACCCGGAAGATGGTAGAAGTGTTCTTATTTACCTCACGGACTTCGGAAAGGAGATGAGAAATTACTCTAAAAGCGTTGTCCTGAAGTTTGATGAGGCCGTAAAAAAGGAAGTTTCTGAAGAGGAGTTACAGACTTTTATAGAAGTGGCTTATAAGATAATGGAGATAGTTTCTTCGAAAAAAATATATGGAAATGGGTAGGGGTCCAGGAACTACTTAACAAAACAACAACAAAAACAATGATACGCAGAATTAACAAAGTCGCTGTAATAGGTTCAGGGATCATGGGGAGCGGGATTGCCTGCCATTTCGCCAATATTGGCGTGGAGGTCCTGCTGCTGGACATAGTTCCAAGGGAACTGAACGAAAAAGAAAAGCAGAAGGGGCTGAGCCTCGAGAACAAGGCCGTGCGCAACAGGATCGTGAATGATTCCCTGCAGACGGCACTGAAGTCGAAGCCCTCCCCTATCTATCATAAGGATTTCGCCAAACGCATCACCACTGGAAACCTGGAAGATGATATCTCCAAGGTAGCTGAGGCCGACTGGATTATTGAGGTGGTAGTGGAAAGGCTGGACATCAAAAAACAGGTGTTCGACAAACTAGAACAGCACAGAAAACCAGGAACCCTGATCACTTCAAACACTTCCGGTATTCCTATAAAATTCATGAGCGAAGGCCGCAGTGAGGATTTCCAGAAGCATTTCTGCGGAACCCACTTCTTCAATCCAGCCCGATATTTAAAACTCTTTGAGATTATTCCTGGCCC
>CBFGYW010000106.1:0-6337 GCA_965653085.1 uncultured Salinimicrobium sp. | reverse complement strand
CTGCGACCTCAGGAAACCCACATTGTCAAGATTTTCTTCCAGGGCAGTCTTGGCAGCAATGCAGGATGGGACTCCGCTGAGCGAGGCTTTCGAAAAGATCACCCAGAACGTGGTGCAGGAAACCGTGAGGCGAAACCGGAGCCTCCCTCCTACCGAAGCGATAAAAATAACCACAATGGCTGGCTGTAGTGCCGTAAAACGATAAGATGAACGCAACAAGTGAACAAATTCGGATCAATGTGGAGAAGGCCCTAGAGGAGATCAGGCCTTTCCTCGTGAGCGATGGCGGGGATATTGCCCTGATAGCCATTGAAAACGACAACCTGGTGAAGGTGAAGTTGCTCGGTGCCTGCGTAAGCTGTAGTGTGAACCGCATGACCCTGAAATCAGGCGTGGAAATGACAATAAAAAAATACGCCCCACAGATCGAACAGGTGATAAATATCGAGGGCTAAAGCCCCTCGCCTCTTTGATTGAAATTAAGATACAAATGATTAAGACAGATATGTTGATTATCGGCGCTGGGCCCACCGGACTCTTCGCCGTGTTTGAAGCAGGATTGCTGAAGCTGAAATGCCACCTCATCGACGCCCTGCCCCAACCTGGTGGGCAGTGCTCTGAGATATACCCTAAAAAACCCATCTATGATATCCCGGGATTCCCCGAAGTGCTCGCAGGAGACCTCGTGGACAACCTGATGGAACAGATTAAACCTTTCGAACCCGGATTCACCTTGGGAGAAAGGGCAGAAACCATTGAAACCCTTGAAGACGGTTCCTTCGTGGTGACCAGCAGCAGGGGAACAAAACACAATGCCCCCGTAGTTGTGATCGCAGGGGGGCTCGGAAGTTTCGAGCCTAGGAAACCGCCCATCAGCAATATTGCCAAATACGAGGATAAAGGAGTAGCCTATATCATCAAGGATCCCGAGGTTTACCGTAACAAGAGAGTGGTGATCGCAGGAGGAGGAGACTCCGCCCTCGACTGGTCCATCTTCCTTGCCAATATAGCCGAAGAGGTTTCTCTGGTGCACCGACGAAATGACTTCCGGGGTGCTCTGGATTCCGTGGAAAAAGTCGCGGAACTTGCCAAACTAGGAAAGATCAACCTCATCACTGAAGCCGAAGTGGTAGGACTGAAAGGCGAAGGCCACCTGGATTCCGTTGTCATTCGCCATAATGGAGATGAATCCCAGGAAGAGATCAAGGAAACCGATTATTTCATACCACTGTTCGGACTATCGCCCAAGCTGGGCCCTATCGGAAGCTGGGGGCTGGAGATCGAGAAGAACGCCATCAAGGTCGATAACAGCTACGATTACCAGACTAACATCCCCGGAATCTACGCCATTGGTGATGTAAACACGTATCCCGGTAAGCTGAAGCTCATCCTCTGTGGCTTCCACGAAGCTGCGATCATGTGTCAGAGTGCCTACCAGCGTATCTTCCCCGATAAGAAGTACGTGATGAAGTACACCACCGTGAGCGGGATCAACGGATTCGACGGTTCGGTGAAGGAAGCCAAACGCGAAGTGGTTAAGAGTATAAATTAAATATCAGGCCTTCCGGGTTCTGAAAATCCGGAAGGCTTTTTTATAAGAAGATGTCAGACATTAAGATCACAATAATAGATCGTGAAGGTGAGGCCCACCTGGTGGATGCGCCTACAGATATGAACATGAACCTGATGGAGGTGATCCGCTCTTACGAGCTGGCGCCCGAAGGTACCATCGGCATCTGTGGCGGAATGGCGATGTGCGCCTCCTGCCAATGCTATGTTCAGAGCCACGATCACCTGCTGCCCGAGAAGAGCTACGAGGAAGAGGATATGCTGGACCAGGCCTTCTTCGTGCAGCCCAACAGCCGCCTCAGCTGCCAGATCCCCATTACAGAGGAGCTGGAAGGCCTGGAGGTGAAACTGGCACCTGCGAGTGCAGATTAGAATTTAACAGTAGGAGATGATGTTGACTGCAGTACTAGTATTTTATTCAGAAGAGGCCGAGGAAGTTTCTGTACGCGAAGAAAGACTTCCGGAATGGTATTCTTCAAAGAAGGAAACAAAACTTTCTTCCAGGATCCTGCAGGCGAAATATGAACTGCTCAACTTCCCCTTCGGAAGGGAGCACGCCGGCAGGCCCAAGGCTGCAACAGCAATAAAGGAATTCCAGCTGGATCTGGAGCCCCTACCTGTTCCCCCTCCCATAAAACTGAAGACAGAGTGCTGCGAGAAGTACCTGAAAGGCAAGCGCTGCGGCCGCTGCCCCTGCTTCGATCTGCCCTACGGACCGGCTTCGCTGAGCAATTAACGTGATTTCGCACTATTAGCTAAATGTTGTTGGCTGGGCGAGATCTTCAGATCTCGCCTTTTTCGGGCGCCAATCTTCAGATTGGCAAAGCTCGCTGTGGCAACGGGCATTTATCTGGGCGTGCAAAAGACTGGGATCTGAAGATCCCAACCCGGGTGGCGCTGTGATCTGAAGATCACACGCAGCGAAACCGCGAACCATTATCTTAAATGTAGCTGGCTGGGAGAGATCTTCAGATCTCGCCCTTTTCGGGCACCAATCTTAAGATTGGCAAACGTCGCTGCGAAAGAATTTCCTATTGGAAAGCCGAATGCCCTGTAATATCCAACCCCGTGATCAACAGATGAATATCGTGAGTCCCTTCGTAGGTGATCACACTCTCCAGGTTCATACTGTGCCGCATAATGCTATACTCACCCGTAATCCCCATTCCTCCCAGAATCTGCCTGGCTTCCCGGGCAATATTGATAGCCATATCCACATTATTCCTTTTCGCCATCGAGATCTGCGCCGATGTTGCCCTGCCTTCATTCCGCATCACCCCCAGCCTCCAGGCAAGTAGCTGTGCTTTGGTGATCTCGGTGATCATCTCTGCCAGCTTCTTCTGCTGTAGCTGAGTCGCAGCAATAGGCTTGCCGAACTGGATCCTCTCTTTGGCATAGCGAAGAGCAGTATCATAACAATCCATCGCAGCCCCAATGGCGCCCCAGGCGATTCCGTAGCGGGCAGAATCAAGACAGCCCAGCGGAGCACCTAACCCACTTTTATTCGGCAGCAGGTTCTCCTTCGGAACCTTCACATTGTCGAAAATAAGCTCCCCGGTGGCACTCGCCCGCAGTGACCATTTGTTATGGGTTTCCGGAGTGGAAAAACCTTCCATCCCCCGTTCCACGATCAGTCCGTGGATCCTGCCCTCTTCGTTCTTGGCCCACACGATGGCGATATCAGGATATCCACATCTTGGCTCCATTCAGAAGATAATGATCTCCCTTATCCTTGAAGTTGGTGGTCATCCCCCCGGGATTCGAACCGTGATCGGGCTCTGTCAATCCAAAGCAGCCCATGAATTCCCCCGAAGCCAGCTTCGGAAGATATTTCTTGCGTTGCTCTTCAGTTCCATATTTAAAAATCGGATACATCACCAGCGAAGACTGCACAGAAGCGGTAGAGCGAATTCCGCTGTCGCCGCGTTCGATCTCCTGCATGATGAGTCCGTAGGAGATCTGGTCCAGCCCTGCCCCTCCGTATTCCTCAGGAATATAAGGCCCGAATGCCCCAATTTCTGCAAGGCCGTTGATCACCTGGCTGGGGAATTCCGCTTTCTGGGCTGCTTCCTCAATAATGGGGGAAACATCACGCTTCACCCATTCGCGGGCAGCATCGCGTACCATTTTATGTTCGTCGTTTAAAAGATCGTCAAGATTATAATAGTCGGGGGCTTGAAATAGGTCTGGTTTCATTTGTATGGTTTGTTTGCTTTGGTAAAGATATTGTTATTGGAGCGATAGAAAAAAGAATCAAATTGAAAAGTCGATACTTCCCGAGGAGTTGTTGTAATTTTTCATTAAGAGCCGTAAGTCTCCTGACGTTTCTTGAAAGCCTCCCGAACACAAATTCCATCCCAGAAAGAACCACGATTCCTTTTCAGGTTTGTGCTTTGCCTTAAGCATTACCTCTGCCAACCTTTTTTATTAGTGCGGCGGATGAGGCAAATGAAGCAGATTTCTAAATAGGAATTAAATTGTTAGATTAGCCAGTAAAGAATAAGTAGAAATAATGTACGAGTACGTTTATAAGTACTTTGGCAGTAATTAATAAACGAAAAAAATGATTAAAAAAATAACATTAATAATCCTACTAATCCAATCATTTACTACGGTCGCGCAAGAAAAAGATCCTTGGACAGTATATATGACACCGTCTTCAATTCACGAATTATTTACAAAATACGAAGGTGAATTTCAAATGGAAATTGAAATGAATGAGCTTAATGAACCTGTGCTAATTAGTTCTTCACATAAAATGATTCTAGGAGGTCGATTTTTAGAATTAAAACAAAACGGTAAAATGATGGGAATGGATTACGAATCCATTTATACCATAGGCTATAATACTATTGATAGTACTATTTCAATGACTACTATCACAAATATGAGAACAGGGACTTTAGCACTTAAAGGTGAATGGAATGAAAATACAAAGACCGCAACGCTTTATGGAAAAATAACCAATCCGGTTTCTAAAAAAACAATTAATGTAAAACAAACTCTTGAGTTTATAGATGACAATACTATTCTAATTCAAAGCTTTGACCAAGAAGAAAATAAACCTAAAAAGAAAACTGTGGAATATAAATTTGTTAGAATATAAAAATAACTACTGCCAACAATGGTAACCGTTGCATAAGCCTATAAATTCCAAGAATAATTACTTTTTAAAGCCGCTGTAAGCGGCTTTTGTTTTTCTAATGAGCATAGCAGGTCGTATAATTGGGGCTCTTAAAAAGTCTCCTAATAGGCTCCCTTAGCAGGTTTTGCAGCCAAGAAGAGAGGGCGAGCTGTCCTGCCCCGCTCTTTGTGCGGTTTGTGGTAAATTTCAGGTACTTCTTCAGGTTATAAGCAATGGCTGCCAAGTGCATACATTTATTAGCCTGCCTTATGCCAATGGTATTAATCTTTCGTAGCCCCAGGAACTCTTTTAGCGTCCCAAAAACAGGTTCCACAGTACTTTGGCGCTTTCCTTTCATATAGCGACCACGGTTGCTCTTTACACGTTCTATATTCCTATCGTACTCGTCTTTGTAGGCGGTAATGTTGATCCGTTTCTCGTGGGCTTTTACCAATGCAGGCCTGCCTTATAGGGCATCCTTTACAATCGCCCCGTGTAGTAAAATAGTTGTCTTTTAAATTTCCGTTTTCCATTTTCTGGTTGCGGAAGGTCACCTTCTTTCCCTGGGGGCACAGCCAGTAATTGCCTTCCTTTATATACTCAAATCCTTCAGGGCCCCCTTTATAAGTTCCGTGAGGTGGAATATAGGATGCAAGCCCTTTCTTTTCGCAGTAGGCATAATTTTCCCCACTGCTGTACCCTGCATCTGCCAGTATATTTTCCCAAATCAGGCCTTCGCGCCGTAAGCGCCTATTCAATCTTGCAGCAGTGTCCTGTAGATATTTAGTGTCCTTCTTGTCTGCATGGTAGGCCTGTACATCACTTATGACGTGTGTCGCAGTATCTACACTGATATTGCATAAATAATTCAGTTTTCTAGCTTTACCGGGTTTTACACTGATCCTGGCATCAGGATCGGTTGGGCTGTAATGGGTTTTATTGCTGGTGTACTTACTGCCTTTGTTTTTGGCACCAGGACGCATATCCTGATCCTCGCTCCATCTTTTGTTCCGGCTCTTAATTTCCTGCAGCTCACTTTTGCTGGCGGTAATCTTTTGCTGTTCTTTGGGAGCTTTGTTCTCCTTGGCTTTCCTGTCTCTGGTACTCTGGACCCTTACCTTTGAAAGATGCTCTTCCAGTTCTTCTTCAGGGACTTTGATCTCCAGACTGTCCATAGAAGCATTGGCTTTTACAGGGGCCGAATCTATAGCCTGGGTGTGTCCGCTTACCAGGCCTGCAACTACGCATAATCTAAAAACCCGGGTGAATACTTCCTCAAATACATCTTCAGGAAAAAGCTGGCGTGTACGGCTGATGGTGCTATGCCAGGGCAAAGGTTCATCAATGACGTGATTCAGAAAATAAAGGATGTCCAATCGCATTGCACAATGGTTCATCAAGCCACGATCAGTGGTAATGTTCTCAAGATATCCCACCAGGCAGACCTTGAAGAATACCACCGGATCAATACTTTTTTGTCCGCTCTCACCATAAAACTTTTCTGTTAGTGGATACAGGAACTCTAGATCGAGCACCTTTTTTAAACGACTATAGAAATTTTCTTTTGGAACTCTGTCACTGAGACGGAAGGAAGTGAAGAGTTTTTCCTGATAATCTTTCTTGCCTTGCATTCCATAAGTTACT
>CBFGYW010000105.1:0-6397 GCA_965653085.1 uncultured Salinimicrobium sp. | reverse complement strand
AAAGACAGAGTAATGTCGGTTATTGGTCCACATGTTGATCCCTCTACGGGCATAGCAACTCTTGACAGTTATTTTGACATAAATGCCAATCTAGGGTATCGTTTCAACGAACAGCTTTCAGCTTTCGTCAAGGGGAAGAACCTGCTGGGTGACAGCTACGAACGCTGGCATGAATATCCGGTGTTAGGCCTGCAGGTGATGACTGGGGTGACTTATAAGTTTGATTTTTAAACAATACCTATTTTCTGAAACAAATTTGGCCTCCAGCATTGGAGGCTTTTTTTATAGATGGCTGTTCCAAGGACAGGATAAATCTAGAATTTCAGTGCCTTAGTATGATAAATAACTTTACCAATTATTAACCACGGAAGGAATATTGCGCAATATTCCTAAACCTTCTTTAAGCATTATTCATTTTTGTTTAAATTTTTCTATATTTCCTCATTGATAAATGAGGGCGTCACTCAGACTTAACAATAAGATAACATTGGGCGGGAAAATCAAGATATTAAAATTTTAATATTGCACCGCTAATTCAGGCTTGAGAAACAAGTATAAAAGAACTTAAATGGCAAAGAAAAACAAACCAGTTAAGGTTAAGTTTAAGAGAACGAGACGGGACAGGCCCTACCTGAACCTCCTCGACTTTATGGTTCAGGAGAAAACCTTCCTGGCAATTATCATCATAGGTCTGGCCCTCGCGGGTCTTTTTGTAGGAACCACCGCAGGCATGTGGCTTGGATTTTTCTTTGCAGCCTATGCTACGGTAGCCAACGACAGTATTCAGTCCCTCGGTACTTTCATTGAGAGTAACAAAAACACGAAATGGTGGGTCTTATGGCTTTTCATAGGAACTATTTTTGTTGCAGTTGTTGCTTTCAGCTGGGTATATTTTGACGGAGATGTCACCTATCAACGACTTCTGGATGACCAGGGGAATACGGAATATCCACACCCTGAAAGTTTCAGCTTCTGGCAAATAGTAGCCCCCCTGGTGCTGCTGATCCTTACCAGGATGAGAATGCCGGTGTCCACAACCTTTTTGATCCTCAGTGTCTTCAGTGCCGACACTTCTGGGATCACTTCGGTGGTCTGGAAGAGCTGGAGTGGCTATATCATGGCCTTCATTCTTTCTTTCCTAGTGTGGTACCTCTCGTATAACGCCATAAAGAAATACTTCAAAAGCCGAAAAGCCCACGGTGCCTGGACTGCTGTACAATGGGCCGTCAGTGGTACCCTCTGGGGGGTATGGGTAATGCAGGACGGAGCTAACATAGCAGTCTTCCTTCCTCGAGAACAGAATCTGATACAGTTCATCATTTTTGCAGGAACCATCTTCTTAGGCCTGGGACTTCTATTCTACCTGCGAGGAGACAAAATACAGGAAGTGGTGAGCGAAAAAGCCAGGATTTCCGATATCAGGGCAGCCACTCTTATAGACGTTACGTATGTAATTTTACTGATATACAAATTATTCATCAGTACAGTACCTATGAGTACCACCTGGGTTTTCCTTGGGGTGATAGGAGGGCGTGAAATAGCCATCAGTCTTGCCAGAACCAAGAAGGGCAAGAAGCACCGCAAGAAGGCAGGCCGTATGATCTTCAGGGATTTCTCCTATGCGATGTTAGGATTGTTTATCTCGGTTGCCCTGGCAGCAGGAGCAAACCCTGAAATTCGAACTGTGATCGTGGAAACCTTCCAAGGATGGTTCAGCTAAAATATAACCGATTTTAAAGAAAATGCGCCCTATGTGAGGCGCATTTTCTATTTTTGGGTTCTAACCAAACCATCCATGATGAAAAAAATACTCTTATCCCTGTCTCTGTGTTCCCTTGTGCTGTCCTGTAAAACCAATGAACAGGCCGAAGGGATGGAGCAGGTGGACCTGCTGGTCATCAACGCGAAAGCCTATACTGTCGATGATGAATTCAGCATAGTGGAAGCTTTTGCTGTTGAGGAGGGAAAGATAGTAGCCACGGGTACCACGGAAGAGATCACCTCAGAATACTCTGCGGAAAAAACAATAGATGCTGAAGGAAGGACCATCCTCCCCGGATTTATCGATGCTCACGCACACTTCTACGGGTTCGGATTACAGCTTCAGACTGTAGACCTCACAGGTACCAGGAGCTTTGCAGAAGTAGTCAGCCGGATTGTTGACTTCCAGAAGAAAAACAACCGTGATTTTATCATTGGCGGTGGCTGGGACCAGAACGACTGGGAAAACAAGGAATTCCCTGTGAAGGATACGCTCGATATTCTTTTCCCAGACACTCCGGTCTCCATTACCCGAATAGATGGTCACGCTCTCCTGGCCAATCAGGCAGCGCTTGATGCGGCTGGTATAACTATCAATACCCCTGTTGAAGGTGGAGAAATAGAGGTGAAAGACGGAAAGCTTACCGGAATCATTGTTGACATTCCGATGGGCCTTATAGATGCGGCTACTCCCGCGCTTTCAAGGCAGGAACAGATCAAGGCTTTACTCGATGCCCAGGAAGTTACCTTCAGCTATGGACTGACGACTGTAAACGATGCCGGGATAGATCGAACTGTCATTGAGCTAATTGATAGTCTGCAGCAGGCAGGAACCCTTGAAACAAGGATTTATGCTATGATAAGCAATACCAAATCCAACCTGGACTACTACCTGGATCGGAAACCTTATAAAACCGATAAACTGAATGTACGTTCAGTAAAATTCTATGGCGATGGGGCTTTAGGTTCCAGAGGTGCTGCCCTTAAGGAGCCTTATTCAGATAAGCCCGGCCATTACGGAGCGCTGCTGTCTCCAGTTTCGGAATTTAAAGCTACTGCAGCCCGTATTGCCGAATCGGAATACCAGATGAACACTCACGCCATAGGAGATTCCGCCAACGTGATGGTCCTGAAAACCTATGATTCCCTACTAGCTGAAAGGCCCAACAGAAGATGGAAAGTCGAACACTCACAGATCATTGATGAGGAGGATTTCAAATACTTCAGCAAAAATATCATTCCGTCAGTGCAGCCTACCCACGCTACCAGCGATATGTATTGGGCAGTTGACAGGCTCGGAGAGGAAAGGGAGAAAGGAGCTTATGCCTTTAGTCGTTTGCTCGAGGAAGCTGGAATTCTCGCCCTGGGTACAGATTTTCCTGTAGAAAAAGTGAGTCCCTTTCTTACTTTTTACGCAGCTGTTGCACGAAAAGATGTAGAAGGTTATCCTGAAGGCGGATATATGATGGATCAGGCCCTCACGCGCGAAGAGGCCTTAAGAGGAATGACCATCTGGGCAGCCTACAGCAACTTCGAAGAGGGAGAAAAAGGTAGTCTTGAAGCCGGAAAATTTGCCGACTTCATCATTCTGGACAAAAATATAATGGAGGTTCCTGAGAATGAGATTCCGGAACTAAAGGTAATTGAAACCTATTTAGGAGGCAAGAAGGTTTACTAGTTCAGGGTAGATTATTCTATTTCCCCCCGTTGGCTACAAGGTCGGCGTGGCAATGCTCGTCAAAACCAAGGCCGTTGCTGTGAGAGGTTTTCTGGGCGCTTTTGATATATTCAATGGCGCCCTTTCCAAATTCCACGGTGGCCGTCATCAAGCAGCCTGCAACATTGCAGTGGGACTTGCTAGAAGAATCCATATGTTCAGATTGAGAAGGAGAACCATTATCTACTAATCCGAACAAATGCCCGAATTCGTGTTTCAAGGTAGTACTAATGATTTCACTTTTTGAAATATAAGGCGCATCTGCAGCCATTTTGCCAATGGTTTTATCAAATATGACCATGGAAGTGTTCCTGTAAGCAGTACCCAGGATGGCCTTGTCGGCTTCCTCGGCCTCGCTTCGGCCATTGGCAAAGAAGATGAAAACTGCAAGTTCCTCTCCGTCGTTATAATAGGTTCTGAATTTTTTCTCGATCTCTACAACTTCTGAAATGCTGTAAGGCCCTTCCCCCGGAACATCGATTTCAGTGGTCACAATTTTTATCCCTTCGGGTTTATGGGTATAGACATTAAGGAAGCTTTTCATTTCCTCCAGAGCTGATGCCGAAGGGGCCTGCCCAGCAACATATGCTACTTCAATTATTAGGGAAGTGAAATTATGATCCCCCAGCAGATCGGCTGCCGAGGCACCCAGACTAAGCATATTGCCCGCTTTTGAATTCTGTTTTTTCTCCTCATCCCGCGAACATCCCGTAAGGACTGCAAGTACTGTCAACACCAGGATAAGTGTGCGGCTCAGGATATAGTATTGTTTTTTCATGCCTTAATAGTAAGTTTTGACAGGTAATCGTAATGTTCCCCTTCTTTCAGAAGCTCACAATCAAACCCATTCTTCGAGGCTGCCAAATGTAAGGAATTAAAATCCAGGTACAGCCAGTCAAATTCAGCTGAGGTCTCTTTTCCGTAACTCAGGCTGTACTGCAGTTCGCCATAATAGCCTTCGGAAGCGTCTATCCAGATCCCGCCATCTTCATCCCGGTCGAAGAGATAACTCAGGTCCGAGGAATCTATCAGTACTTGTCCACCTGGTTTCAGCAAAGTCTTCAATTTAAGGAAAAAGTTGTCCAGCTTCTCCATTCGACCTACAATTCCCGTGCCGTTCATCAAAAGCAGCAGGGTGTCGAAGCGTTCGCCTTCAAAATCTTCAAAGGATATATTGCGTACGTCCTTTATTCCGCGAAGGCTGCAAACCTCTATCGCCCCTTCGGAAGTATCTATCGCTGTCACCTGTAATTTCTTTTCCTGCTGAAGGTAGAGAGAATGGCTTCCGGCTCCACAGCCTATGTCCAGGACTTTTCCATGGCATTTCTGAAGAGCTTTCTGTTCCAAGGCTGGCATTTCAGAATATTTTCTGAAGAGATAATCCACTGGGATAGCATCATCTTCAAAATCGGGGGAGTGTACTATTATGTCTTCGGCTTTTCCGTGGAAATGGAAATCCTTAATGGCATTTCCGAAAATATCCGAATTATTTTTATGAACCTTCACTTGGCGCTTCTTTATATCTTTGCAGCATGCAGGAGGAAATCAATGGGCTCCCCCAGAGGGCCAAAGATAAAAATAAGGAACATAAAAAGTTTTTCCAAAAACTTAAAAAGAAGCCGCCCCGGAATCTGGACCTGGAAATGCAGGAGCTGCACGAGGCAGAATTCAGGCGTACCGACTGCCTTAACTGTGCCAACTGCTGTAAAACCACCGGACCGCTGTTCACCAATAAAGATATTGAACGCATCAGCAAACACTTCAGGCTGAAGCCCCAGCAGTTCATTAAGCAGTACCTTCGCATCGATGAGGATAATGACTACGTCCTGCAGCAGTTGCCCTGTCCTTTCCTGGGAGCTGATAACTATTGCAGTATTTACGACGTCAGGCCCAAGGCCTGCGCCGAATTCCCGCACACCAACAGGAAGGATTTTCACAAGATCTCAAACCTCACCATTAAGAATGTGGCCATCTGTCCCGCAGCCATGAATATCGTGGAAGAGATGATGAAGAGGATAAAAACCTGATAGAGACCACAACCCCTTCAGGTTGTCACCTGCCCCACGTTGGAGCAAACAACCTTCAGGCAGCCAGCTGCTACTGGTACAACAGATATTTCTCCCTGGTCTGTGCAAAATCTCCCAGCCCATCCTGCCAGGTAGCCTTGATCTCCTCGGCAGTCATTCCCTTTTCGATCTGCTCCTGAAGCTTTGTGGTTCCGGCGAGTTTCGTGAAAAACGCATTAAAGAATTTCGATTTATCTTGGGTGTTGTTGTAAGCCCCCACCAGCCATTCTAGATTGATGCTTTCAAGTCTCGGGCTATCGGTAAGGTTCATTCCGTAGCAGGTTTTCCCTAAATGCTTCGGATGTTTTGCGCCGGCGTTGGATTCGGGTACGTAAGTATATTCGTAAACCGCAGGGTCCAGGAAGGGCGAACCGAACACCTGGAACTGGTTAGAGGTCCCTCTCCCTTCATTTACATTGGTTCCTTCAAAGAAGCAAAGGCTAGGGTAAAGGTTGATGGAGGTGGCATTCGGAAGGTTTGGCGAAGGATTTACCGGAAGCTCATAAGGCAGCTCGTGATTGTAGTTCTCCATTTCAATTACCGTAAGCTCGGTTTGTATCCCATCGGTAAGAAAGTTTTCCCCATTTACCATTCTGGCATATTCTCCAATAGTCAGTCCGTGCACCACCGGAATTGGGTGCATCCCTACGAAACTCTGGTGTTCCATCTCCAGGATTGGCCCGTCGATATAATGCCCGTTGGGATTAGGGCGATCAAATACTATCAGCGGAATATTGTTCTCGGCGCAGGCCTCCATTACGTAATGAAGCGTGGAGATATAGGTATAAAAACGGGTTCCCACATCCTGAATATCGAAGATCATCACCTCGATATCCTTCAGCTGCTCGGCCGA
>CBFGYW010000104.1:0-6397 GCA_965653085.1 uncultured Salinimicrobium sp. | reverse complement strand
TGATACGGGCGCAGCAGTCAAGTATAGATAACCAGTCAGAAGTTAACTTCAACGAAGGCATCTCTGTTTCTCCTCTGGCTATTCCCATTCTTGCTGGCCCCGGTACGATTGTTACCGCCATGAACTTTACCACCAGTGCCAGCTATGTGGAACTTCTAATCCTACTTGCCATGTTTGCTGTGGTAATGTGGCTGAACCATCTGGCTTTCATTTCCAGTGAATACCTGGTTCGTTATATTGGAGAAAACAAGATCGTTGTCATCGAAAAAATAATGGGACTAATTATTGCCATTATTGGTGCGAACATGGTCATTGAAGGTATCCAAATCGCATTCCTGAAATAAGAGGATAACAGCCTTTTAATTTAAATCCACCACTGGCAAATTTCGTTTTGGAAATGCTTCAAACCCCTGAAGGAGAAAGGGGTGAAAATAATTAATTGATTTTAAAGGCTTTATTGAATTTAATTCCTGTACATTTGCAGTCAATTTAAATTTATATAATGAACAAAGGAATTGTAAAGTTCTTTAACGACTCAAAAGGATATGGGTTCATTAAAGACGAAGAATCAAACAAGGAGTATTTCGTGCACGCTAATGGATTAGTTGATGAAATTAGACAGGATGACGAAGTGACTTTTGACCTTGAAGAAGGTAGAAAAGGAATAAATGCAGTAAATGTTAGACAAGCATAGTTTAATAATTATAAGTTTATAAGCTTTAGGCCTTACTTTTACAGTAAGGCTTTTTTTATGCTTTTAAAACAGGAACTGGGTGAAAGAAATGAGAATCCTTCTTTCAGTTGTCAGGAAAAATGTAGTTTTGTGACTTTTTAAAATTTATGGAACCCTCTCAGGCAAGACAAGCAAAACCAATGAAGATAAAGAGACGTAGGAAACTGATAAGATTTTTGAATGTCCTGGACCAGCCTTTGAGGTTTAACCCCTTTGTTTTCAGCAGGATGTTTTTTCTGTGGGCCTTCCTGGGCCTGGTAGGAGGAATAATATCGGGTATATACTGGATCGTGCTGTCACATTTTACACACTTCCTTGCCATGTTCACCGGCTTGTGGGTAATCCCTACCATGGCCTTCTCAGGTCTGATTGCGGGATTTATAATCCACAAACTTGGAGATCCGGGAGAAATGGACCTTATAGTTAACAACATCCGCTTTAAAAACGGAAAACTTAGCCCCGAGAACAACCTCTCAATGATATTGTCTTCGCTTCTCTGTGTAGGGTCCGGAGGAAGTCTGGGGCCTGAAGCGCCTTTGGTTCAGGTTACAGGATCCACCGGGTCCTGGCTTGGAAAACAGTTAAGGCTGAAAGGGGAAGAGCTTCGATCCTTAAGTATAGCCGGAATGGCCTCCGGATTTACATCCCTGTTTGGGGCACCCCTCGGAGGAAGTCTATTCTCCCTTGAGATTCTGCACCACAAACACGCTGTTCAGTATTATCGCGCAATTATCCCCGCATTTGTGGCGAGTTGCTCCAGTTATCTCATTTTTGCCCTTATCATCCACCTGGGGCTGGGACCAATGTGGGATATTCCGGCCTATGAGATTGACTCTTTGTTCGACTTTGGCCTAGCTATTCTTTTAGGGCTTGTGGCCACTGCCGTGGGTTGGTTCTTTATTTATCTTACCCGTACCCTAAGAATATTATTCCAGAAGCTGGCCGTGCCTATCTATGTAAGCATGTTCATTGGAGGAATCATCCTGGGGGTTATTTCTTACTATTTCCCTATCACCCGTTATTTCAGCCATTATGAGGTAAACACCCTTATAACTTCAGAATATACCATTTACGCCCTGCTTGCTATACTTGTTTTCAAGATCCTCGCAATCTCGGTTACTGTGACTTCGGGATGGAGGGGAGGATTCATTATTCCGCTGTTCTTTTCAGGGGCTGCTCTGGGGCTGATCATACATCAGATCTTTCCTTCGGTCAATTTACCTCTGGCTATAATAAGCTGTATGGCAGCAATTAATTCCTGCGTTACCAGGACGCCCATGAGCACGACCATTCTGCTTTCTACCATGACAGGTTTCACCTATTTCGTGCCAATCATGTTTGCCAGTCTTACAGGTTATTTCTTTGCGCCCAGAATTCCTTTTATTTCTTCACAGGGGGATAGGAAGGAACATTAAATTTCCCACTATCTTTGCAGCGTTTTTCGCGAACCCGGTAGAGAGTGAAGTTTTTTCACCGGAATTGCCCGAAAGAAAATTATTTCATTTAACACAACATTTTTTGGGGGAGGCGCCCCGTTAAAGAATTTACAATTACGAAAAAGTTAGTAATAACTTGGGCTGAGGACCATAACTTTGTCCAAGTAGTAATTGAAAAAGAAGAAAGATCATGAAACATTATAGCACTATATTTTTGATACTTGCCCTGATAACGGGACTCATAGGTTTTGTTTTCGGGAGATTTGAAGGAGTGGAAATAGTAAGAATTTTGAGTCTGATCTTCACCGATCTGTTTGTGATCTCTCTGATTGCAAAGGCATTTTTTCCGGATAAGGAAATGAGATATGAGAAGGTGGAAAGATAAGGACTGAAGCTAGTTGAAAAAGAAAAAGATGGTAGAGGCCGGGGAATTTCCCTGGCCTTTATTATTTCCAGGTTTCGGGAGAATTCTTATCTTATCACCATGAGAATACTACTAATCCTTCTCCTGCTGACGGTACAGGTATCGGCCCAGGAACTTTCTTTTAAAAAAGGGGTTGTTACAGATTCCCTTAAAGTATCTGATACTTTAAATGAGTCGTATGCTCTCTTTCTGCCTTCAGAATTTACCGGAAAAAATGCCCTCCCGGTAATTTTCGTCTTTGATGGCGAAGGCAGGGGCAAATCTGCCGCAAGGCTGTTTCAGCTGGCTGCTGAGGAACAGGATTACATAATAGTGGCTTCAAACGATATTGGAAAGAATCAAAGCCTGGAAGAGAATCTTTTCACGGCTGTACGTCTAGTACAGGAGGTAAGTAAATCTGTCCCCATGGATCTGAGAAATATTTCCTTTGCGGGTTTTGCTGAGGGGGCTAAAATCGCTACTTCCCTGCCACTTATTTTCAAAGAAAGCCACGGAGTTCTTTACGTGGGAGATCAGCTTTTCAATTTAAGCCTGGCAGAGGGCAGGGATCCCTTTACAGCAGTAGGTGTTGTAGGAAACCAGCAGGTGAACCTGGGACTTATGGAAATGGTTGGAAGTCAGTTAAGGGCTTTGGACTATCCTGGAGCGGTCTACGTTTTTGAAGGAGGATTGGAATGGCCAAATCCCAATCTCGTTTCCAGTGCGGTGGGAGTTCTCACCCTGCAGGCCATGAAAATGGGAAAACGTCCTCACGACAGGGTACTGGCGATACAACTTTATCACCAGGATCTGGCGAGAACCGATAAGCTGATCCGCGAAGGAAACCTCCAGATAGCATATTATTTTTTAGAAGGCCTTATAGGAAAGTACACTGGTATTCTGCCAACGGGAGAGGTCAGAGATAAGCTAAAGGAACTGAAGAGATCCAAACTATTCAGACAACAGAGGGAGCTCTCTCAGGAAGCCCTTGACAAGGAGAACCGCCTGTGGAATGATTTTATGTTCTACTACAATGATGACATTGCAACCGCCAATTTTCCGAATCTGGGATGGTGGAATTACCAGAAACTGGAATTGCAGAAACTCACAGAAGGGGAAAATAAAGCTGAGGCCGCGATGGCCTATAGATTATTGGATCTGCTTGAGAAACTGAGCAAGGAGAAGCTGGTGGAGGTAGAAAAAGTAGATGCTCCTCTGGAATCCAGGCTGTTGGCCAATATGCTGGCCACAGTTTTTGACCAGAAGAATTTCGAAGCATACAAGAAGGTTATCTCTTACAGTACCATGGATAATGATTATCCTACTGCCCTGTTTTACCTGGAAGAAATGCTGAAGAATGGTTTCAAGGACCTCAATGCTTTGTATGAAATCGAAGGAACACTCGGTTTAAAATTCAGCCGGGAATATAACTGGATCATCAAAAAGTACCTTGGCAAATCGAGATATTTTCAAAACGCGGAGAGAGCGTTCTAGAGGGGAGGCAGATTCCGAAGTTGAACATGGGTGAGTATTTAAAATGCCCTGGACAGAATGAAACCCAGATAAACAGCTCCGACTCCTAATATTACACTACCCATTCCATAGAGAAGAAAACTAAACAAATCCCCATTTTTCAGAAAGACCTGATTTTCGTAGGTAAATGCAGAAAAGGTGGTGAAACCTCCACAGAAACCAGTGACCAGCAAAAGCATGCTGTTTGAGGAGAGGAGGTTTTCCTTAAAGCTCAGCCCCAATAAAAAGCCGATCAGGAGACTGCCAAGGATATTCACCGCAAAGGTTCCATAGGGAATTGTGGAAGAAGAATTGAGGGTACGCGAAATAATATATCTTAGAACACTTCCTGCACCTCCACCTACAAATACCAGGATCAGCTGTTTCACGGGGAGAAATTAAAGTATAGGAATATAAATTTCTGTAACCCAAAGGGCCGGGTTTTCATCAGTATCCGGATTATTATAGAATACTTCAAAAGGCGCTGCTTCAGGATTCACCTGTAATCCGTTCTCCTCAATATAGCTATAGCCTTCCTGCCAGGCTTCGGGAGCATTTTTAAAATTCCCGGTCAGTGTCACTTTTACCGTCTTCTGGGCAGGGAGAAAGCCATTAAGTACTGAACCTCCTTCCGGAGTTATCACCTGGCTTGGAGTTGGAACGGCAGCCGAGAATATGGAGGTGTCGCTACGTTCATCGCGCTGATTGTAAAGGATGAAAGGTTTTCCATCTATGGAAATGTTGTTGGATCTCATATAAAGGTTCACCTGTTCAATCATTTCACCTGCCTTGGTATAAACATCAGGAGTCCGGGTAGCAGTGGTCATATACATATAAAATCCGCCTCCATGCTGGGTGACCCCATCGACATTAATGCTGTATTCCTCCATTTTCATAATTACCCGTTCTTCAAGATTCTCGAGTCCGTTTTTCAGCTTAGGCTGAAGAAGCTCAGTTAATCCGCCATCTCGAAGTGTAAGCGCTAGTTTTTCCTTGAAATTAAGATCATCCTGAATCCTCCAGGTGACTTTGGTCCCTTCCTCGACGGTTTCGAATTCCCACTTCAGATCCATCGTAATATCACTGATGCTCCCGTCTAGGATCAGTTGCTGGTCCAGACTTTTATTGGGAATAACAGCCTCTGTGACAATGGAGCCATCGCCGATTCCGGAATTTTCCCAGGAAAATCCTGATCCCTCTCCTGAGGCTGGCTCCCTTAGGCTTACTACTATGTCCTCCTCGCTGCCCCAGTAACTCCATTCTTGCCAATTGGCCATTTCGCTTACCTCCTTGTAAAGCAGGCTAGCTGGCGCGGGTATAATGCGGCTTTCCTCCAACATATAATCCCCATCTTTGGTAGCCACATAAATGGATCCGGCGATGAAAACGATAAGCAGAACGAAAAGGAGGTATTTAATTATTTTCATGGTCTATCAGGCGTTGTTACGGCTCATTAATATGCTAATATAATTATTTTTAAGGTTGCGAATTATTACATTTGTAAATTAATGGAGAATGGCTTTGGCTGATATTTAAAGGATTTGCCCAGGTTTTTTCTGTTTAGTCATTAATTAACTTAAAATCAGAATGATGAAATTAAAAAGCAATTTGATGCTGCTTCTGGCATCAACTTTTATTATTTCCTGTGCCGATGGGGTTGTGGAAAAACCTGGGGAGGTGGAAAAGGTAGAACAGAATTCCGACTTCGACTGGGTGGTGGATGAATTTGCCGATATCAAGGTTCTCCGCTATAAGATCCCCGGATGGGAAAACCTTAGCCTTAAAGAACAGAAACTGGTATATTATCTTGTACAGGCAGGATTAAGTGGAAGAGATATTATCTGGGACCAGAACTATAAGCACAACCTGAAGATCAGGGAAGCTCTGGAGAATATATATACCAGCTACGAGGGTGATAAGACTTCAGAAGACTGGAAGGCTTTCGAAACTTTCCTGAAGAGAGTATGGTTTGCAAATGGCATCCACCATCATTACTCCAATGATAAGTTCAAGCCTCAGTTCAGCAAGGAATATTTTGATACTCTTCTGGCGGAAACCAACACCGAACTTACCGGGGAAGCTTATGAAGTTATCTTCAACAATGAAGATTCCAAGAAAGTGAACCTCGATGAATCGAAAGGCCTTGTTGAAGGTTCTGCTGTCAACTTTTACGGAGAGGATATCACTGCTGCCGAAGTTGCCGCTTTTTATGGTTCAAAGGTATCTCCAGATCCTAAGAGACCATTGGCTTTTGGATTAAATTCCAAACTGGTAAAGGAAAATGGGGAAATAGTAGTAAGCCTAAGGGAGCCA
>CBFGYW010000103.1:0-6404 GCA_965653085.1 uncultured Salinimicrobium sp. | reverse complement strand
CAGCAGGTAGTAGTCGCCCATATCTTCAGCGGTAGTGCGCTGCGAAGTTGCATCGCTTCCCGCTTCTGGTTCTGATAGGCAGAACGCACCGAGAGCTTCCCCGGTAGCCAGTTTGGTAAGGTAATTCTGTTTTTGTTCCTCATTTCCATAAGTGCTAATGCCCCAGCAGACTAGGGAGTTATTCACTGACATTACCACAGATGCTGAGGCGTCTATCTTTGAGATCTCTTCCATGGCGAGCACATAAGAAACTGTGTCCATACCTCCGCCGCCGTATTCAGGAGAGACCATCATTCCTAGGAAGCCAAGTTCACCCATCTTTTTGATCTGTTCCTTCGGAAATTCCTGTTTCTCGTCGCGTTCTATTACTCCCGGAAGCAGCTCATTCCTCGCGAAATCCCTGGCGGCCTCTTTTATCATTAAGTGTTCTTCAGTTAACTTGAAATCCATTAGGTAAAATATTAGAAATATTGAAATTTTGCCACCAAAGATACTTTTTTGAGCCCATAATTTCAATTAAGTTTGGCTAATTTTACCCTTATGAAAAAGAATGAATATAAGGTCTTAGGAATCATGTCGGGCACTTCGCTTGATGGAATTGATGTCGCGCTTCTGAATTTCAGGAAGACTTCTGCCTGGGAATATGAGATTGAAAAAGCTGAAACCATCCCCTATCCCACGGAATGGCAGAAGAAATTGTCAGAAGCTGTTTTTTATTCCGATTCAAGGCTTTCTGAGTTAAATAAGGAATATACTGCTTATCTCTCCAGAGTGATAGGAGATTTCAAGGATAAACACGACCTGCAGAATCTTGATGCGGTGTGCAGCCACGGGCATACCGTTAAACACGAACCCCAGAATGGTTTTACGCTGCAGATAGGAAATCTGCCCGAACTGGCAAATCTGATCGACGAAACCCTGGTCTGTGATTTCAGGGTTCAGGATGTGGAGCTGGGAGGGCAGGGGGCCCCGCTTGTTCCTATTGGGGACGAGCTGCTTTTCAAAGACTTTGAATATTGCCTTAATCTCGGGGGCTTTGCCAATATCTCCACCAATTGCGATGGCAGAAGATTTGCCTATGATATCTGCGCAGTAAATACAGTAATGAATTATCTGGCTGAAAAAGTTGGGAAAGCATACGACCGGAATGGCGAGATAGCTGCGGGGGGAAGTCTTGACCAGGACCTCCTGGAAAACCTTTCTGCCCTGGAATTCTATAGACAGAAACCTCCGAAATCCCTGGGGATAGAATGGGTGAATCAGCATATCCCCCCCCTCCTGCAGGAGGTGGAGGTTGAAACAGCTCTTCATACCTACGCCATTCACGTGGCAGCGCAGATAGCCAGAAGTCTCGACGGCGATCCGTCGTCCAAGGTTCTGGTTACCGGGGGCGGAGCCTTCAACGGGTTTTTAATTGATAGGATTAAAACTGAATCTAAAAACCAGATCTTCATTCCTTCTCCCGAGCTGGTCAATTATAAGGAGGCGCTAATATTTGGGTTCCTTGGGATACTCAGGCTGAGGGAGGAGATCAATGTGTTGAGCAGCGTAACGGGGGCCTCGAGTGACCACTCTTCCGGTATGATCTTCCTGCCCGAGTAATTGATAGTGGTAGGACCGGTAATTCCTATAAAAAATCATTTTCCATAGGGTATTTATTATGTGCCTCATAGGAGTTTTATGAGGTGGAATTTCCTTTTGAAATTATCCTTTTCAGGCCCTCCGCAGCGGTTTTAGTTTATTATATTTGTGCGTCATTAATACTACCTATGAAAGATTTACTCCACAGATACGAAAATAAAGCTCCCGAAATTATATTTAACTGGAAAGACCCGGAAACCGAGGCAGAAGGCTGGACGGTGATCAGTTCCCTACGAGGGGGTGCCGCCGGGGGTGGTACCAGGATGCGAAAGGGCTTAGACATGAATGAAGTGCTTTCGCTGGCAAAGACCATGGAGGTGAAATTTACGGTTTCCGGCCCCAACATTGGGGGTGCCAAATCGGGAATAAATTTCGATCCCAGTGATCCCCGCAAAGAGGGAGTGCTTCAGCGATGGTTCAAAGCTGTTTCTCCCCTGCTTAAGAACTATTACGGCACCGGGGGCGACTTGAATGTCGATGAAATCCACGAGGTTATTCCGATGACCGAAGGCAGTGGCCTCTGGCACCCGCAGGAAGGGGTGTTCAATGGCCATTTTCACGCTTCTGAAGGAGACAAGATCAACAGGATAGGGCAACTTAGACACGGAGTAATCAAGGTTGTGGAAACTCCTGGCCTTTCACCTGAGGTTTCTAGAAAATATACTGTAGCCGATATGATTACCGGTTACGGGGTTGCAGAAGCGGTGAAGCATTACTACGATATCTTCGGAGGCGATGTGAAGGGGAAAAGAGCCATAGTACAGGGTTTCGGAAACGTTGGTTCTGCAGCAGCTTATTATCTTGCCCAGATGGGTGCCAGAATTGTTGGGATCATCGATAGGGAAGGTGGACTTATTAATGAGGAAGGTTTCAGTTTTGAAGAGATCAGACAGCTGTTCCTCACCAAAAAAGGAAACACACTTAACAGTCCGGAGCTGATCCCTTTTGAAGAGCTCAATGAACGAATCTGGACCGTGCCGGCTGAGATCTTCGCCCCATGTGCTTCCTCAAGGCTGATTACACAGAACCAGATCAGCAGGATGATAGACAGCAGTCTTGAAGTGGTTTCCTGTGGTGCCAATGTACCTTTTGCCGATAAAGAGATCTTTTTCGGATCCATAATGGAATATACTGATGAGCGGGTAAGCCTAATTCCTGATTTTATTTCCAACTGCGGGATGGCACGAGTCTTTGCCTATTTAATGGGCGGAAAGGTGGAAATGTCAGATGAGGCGATCTTCAGTGATACCTCTGAAACCATCAAAACTGCGCTGGAGAACATTCACAAGATCAGTGAGAGCAGAACGAATATCAGTAAGGTTGCATTTGAAATTGCTTTAAAGAAGCTGCTCTAGAAGATCATGACACTTATTATTATTCTGACGTTTATCCTGGGTTATCTGGCCATAACCCTGGAGCATCCCCTCAAGTTGGATAAGGCGGTCTCTGCCCTTTTAATGGCCACCCTGCTGTGGGCTATCCTGGCCTTTGGTTTCAATGAAGGCTGGTTTTCTGTGGTCAATTCCCACGGAGAGGTTTTTAATATTCTTTCAGGAGACCCTGCAGAACAACTGGAAGGTTTTAAGAATATCCTTATGCATCATTTCAGCTCGATAAGCGAAATTCTGTTCTTTTTAATCGGAGCCATGACCATTGTGGAGATCATCGATCTGCATAGAGGCTTTGCGATTATTAAGAAGGCCATCACCGCCACCAGCAAATTAAAACTGCTATGGATCCTGGGAACCCTGGCTTTCGTACTTTCTGCAGTTATTGATAACCTGACCACTACCATTATTCTGGTCACTCTGTTGAGGAAGCTTGTTCCGAAGAGGGATTACCGTATTTGGTTTGCTGCACTTATTATTATTGCGGCCAACGCAGGAGGGGCATGGTCGCCTATTGGTGATGTAACAACTACCATGTTGTGGATCAACAATAAAGTAACCGCCGGAGGACTCGCCGTACACGTTATAATTCCTGCCATTCTCTGTTTTGTGGTCCCCTTCGGTCTTGCCTCAAGACTTAAGGCTTTTAAAGGAAAAACGATGCTTAAGACTAAAGTGATTGATGACGAAACGGAAAGGCTGTTGAGCAGCAGGAAAATGCTGTATACCGGCTTGGGAGCAATTCTGCTAGTACCGGTATTTAAAGCAGTAACGGGATTACCTCCCTACATCGGGATGTTATTCAGTTTAGCTTTGGTATGGCTGGTTTCCGAATATGTGAAGCCGGTAAAGAATATAAGTCAGAAGGATAAATATCTCTACTCCACCCATAAAGCTCTATCAAATATCGAGTTCTCAAGCATTCTTTTCTTCCTGGGAATCCTTTTAGGGGTGGCCGGGCTGGAAAGTATGGTTTTTGGACAGATAGCTGGCCAGCAGGTAGGGACTCTTCTGTATGCTGCCAATTCACTGTCCAATGCCATTCCGAATATGCAGGTTGTAGTGGTGATTCTGGGAGCATTGTCTGCAGTCATTGACAACGTGCCTTTGGTGGCAGCCGCGATGGCAATGTATGAATTTCCATTAGACGATGTCCTGTGGCATTTTATCGCCTACAGTGCGGGCACCGGTGGAAGTCTTCTTATTATTGGTTCCGCTGCTGGAGTTGCTGCCATGGGAATGGAGAAAATCGAGTTCATGTGGTATTTAAGAAATATTGCACCCCTCGCACTGTTCGGTTTTTTGGCAGGAGCAGCCTTTTTTATACTTTCAGGCCTCCTGTAGTGGGATGCTGTATATATTTTTTTTAATTCCTGAATTTTAGGCTGTAATAAATCAAAGCCTTTTTATATTTACAATTAAAATCGCATTCAAACGTTACATTAAAAAATCCTAATTCAATCCTATGCTAAACTTTTTCCAGGAAGACACCCTTGTAAACCCAATTCAGGAGGTCGAGCCTTTAGTTGAAGAAAAGACCTTATCCTTAATGGATCTATTGTTCAGTGGGGGAACTGCAGGTACAATTATTATAATAGTGCTGTTCATCCTCCTTTTTGTGGCAGTGTATATTTATTTTGAACGTTTGTTTGCCATTAAAGCTGCCTCAAACACAGACAGCAATTTTATGCATCAGATAAAGGATAGCGTGCTGGCTGGGAATATAGAATCTGCCCGTATTCGTTGCGCCCAGGCAAATTCTCCCGTAGCAAGGTTAACGGCAAAGGGGCTTGACAGAATAGGATCTCCCCTGGAGGACATTAACACAGCCATTGAAAACGCAGGTCGTCTGGAAGTATATAAGCTTGAAAAGAACGTAAGTGTACTTGCTACAATAGCAGGAGCCGGACCAATGATTGGTTTCCTTGGAACCGTTATTGGAATGGTGATCGCCTTCCACGAACTGGCAACCAGCAGTGGGCAGGCTGAAATGGGTGCTCTTGCAGAAGGTATCTATACTGCCATGACTACAACTGTGGCGGGACTTATAGTGGGAATTATTGCCTATATTGGCTACAACCACCTGGTGGTGAAGACTGATAAGGTGGTGCACCAGATGGAAGCTACAGCTGTAGATTTCCTTGACTTGTTAAACGAACCATCGTAATATGAAGTTAAGAGGCAGAAATAAGGTCAGTGCAGAATTCAGCATGAGTTCCATGACTGACATTGTATTCCTTCTACTTATATTTTTCATGCTGACTTCACCGGCCATTACGCCGGAGGCTTTAGACCTGATCCTGCCCAAAGCAAAAGGAAAAACGACCAATGTTCAGAATATTTCGGTAAGCATTACCAAAGACCTTCAGATCTATATTGACAATGAACGGGTGAGCAGCAGTTCTTTGGAACAGAAATTGAAGGAGAACCTGGCAGGGGTTGATGATCCCACTATTATCCTTAGAGCAGAAGAGGGTGTGCCTATTGAAAAGGCTGTCAATGTAATGGATATAGCAAACAGGAACAGATATAAGATCGTTCTTGCGGTGAAGCCCGAATAAGGGCAGGATTGTATAAGGAATTAGGAATGTAATCATTCGATTTTGTGAAATATATAGAAACAGCACACGAAAAGAAATCATTAGCCATCACGGTAATTTTGCACGTGCTGCTGATTCTGTTGCTTCTATTTTTCGGGTTTAAATATCTCGATCCCCCTCCGGAAAATGGAATTGCCATTAATTTTGGTACTTCTGAAGTAGGTTCCGGAGCTGAGCAACCCACTGAACCTGTAAAGTCTTCACCCCAGAAGACAACCCCTCCTCCAGTGACTGCTGTAGAGACTCCCATAAAAGATGAGATCGTCACGCAGGAGACTGAAGAGGCTCCTGTCATTGAAAAGAAAAAGGTTGAGAAAAAGGTGGTTCAGAATGAGACTCCTGTCAAGAAGCCGGAACCTGTAAAAAAACCGGATCCTAAGCCAGATAAGTCGACCACAGATGCTTTAAGCAGTATCCTCAACGGCCCTGAAAGGGATGGTCGCGCGACGGGCGGAGAAGGTGACGACAGGCTTGCCGGAGATAAAGGAGACCCAGACGGTGACCCAAAAGCCAGCTCCTATTATGGAAATGGAATGGGGACCGATGGAGATGGAAATTATCTTCTGGGAGGTCGGCAGGCTTTGAACAAGGAGAAGTTCGTGCAGGACTGTAATGAATCGGGTATTGTGGTAGTGCAGATAAAAGTAAACCGAAATGGAAGGGTTGTCAGTGCGCTTCCTGGGGTAAAGGGTACTACAAACACTGCTGAATGCCTAACCTCTCCTGCCAAGAGAGCAGCTCTGGCTACAGTTTTTAACAGTGATCCGGAAGCTCC
>CBFGYW010000102.1:0-6444 GCA_965653085.1 uncultured Salinimicrobium sp. | reverse complement strand
AAACTTTTTTCTGACAAAAGAGGCCATCCCTGGTATTTTAAAAAGCTTCTGAAGCGAATCAAAAGTAAAATGATGGACTTTTTCGGGATCCATCTTAAAAAGCAAAGGCCTGATCAGGGATTTATACATAGGGGATTATGTTTTGACAAATATATTGAAAATTCAGCGGCTGTATATCCCAATTGTCCAAAGTTCGAATCCTTCCCTGTCACGGGATTAATTGTTTCTGCCAATTTCTTTGAAGCTGGTTTTTATATGATTAATTTTGATAAAAAATTGCTGTAAAATGACAGACAAACAAGAGATTATTGAACGTTTCTTTAGTTATGTGACCATAGACACCCAGAGTGACCCCGGGAGCAGCAGTACTCCGAGTACTGAAAAGCAATGGGACCTGGCCAGGAAGCTGGCAGAGGAATTGAAAACGATGGGCCTGGAAGAGGTGGATATAGATAAGAATTCCTACGTGATGGCTACCCTTCCTTCAAATGTGGAACACCCTGTTCCGGTTATAGGTTTCGTCGCACACTTTGACACTACCCCCGATTTTTCAGGAACGAATGTAAAGCCCCAGATCATTGCGGATTACGACGGAGGAGATATTGTTCTTAACCAGGAAAAGAATATCGTTCTTTCTCCTGAATATTTCGAAGATCTGCTGCAATATAAGGGTCAGACGATTATCACTACCGATGGCACCACCCTTCTGGGAGCTGATGACAAGGCAGGGATCACCGAAATAATGATGGCCTTGAAATATTTAAAGGAGCATCCGGAAGTGAAGCACGGAAAGATCCGCATCTGTTTTACTCCCGATGAGGAGATTGGAAGAGGCGCCCATAAATTCGACGTTTCAAAATTTGGAGCCGAATGGGCCTACACCATGGATGGAAGCCAGATCGGAGAGCTGGAATACGAGAATTTCAATGCTGCTGAAGCCATTGTGACTGTACACGGTAGGAGCGTTCACCCGGGCTATGCCAAAGACAAGATGATCAACAGCATCTACATCGCCCAGGATTACATCAATTCCCTTCCGAGGCTGGAATCTCCTGAACATACCGAAGGACGCCAGGGATTCTTCCATCTGAGTGATATAAAGGGAGATGTGGAAGAAACAAAGCTGGAATACATCATCCGCGACCACGACAGGGAACATTTTGAGGCCCGGAAACAGATGATGCAGGACCTCGCCCAGGATATCTGCACCCAGTACGAGAGCAACTGTGTGGAGGTAGTTATCCGCGACCAGTATTTCAATATGCGGGAGAAGGTAGAGCCTGTGATGCACATCGTGGACCTGGCAGAGGATGCGATGAAAGAGATTGGAATAAAACCCATCATAAAACCCATAAGAGGAGGCACCGACGGGGCACAGCTTAGTTTTAAAGGCCTTCCCTGCCCTAACATCTTCGCGGGAGGGCACAACTTCCACGGAAAATTCGAATATGTACCAGTAGAGAGCATGCAGAAGGCTGTGGAGGTCATTGTGAAAATAGCAGAACTTACGGCTGAACGATTTAAATAACTAAATTTGGTTATGGCCTGAAAGTAAGATTAACCATAAAAATCTAAGTCATGGCAGTAAAGACAGTTGAGGAATACCTTGAAAAATTTCCAAAATGGGAAGAGCAGCTGACACAGTTAAGACAGATGCTCCTCTCCACGGGACTTGAGGAAACCATAAAATGGGGTGCTCCAGCCTATATGATCAACGGAAAAAATGTTGTGGGAATGAGTGGCTTTAAGAACCACTACGGCCTATGGTTTTTTCAGGGAGCCCTATTAAAGGAAAACACAGCTCTGCTTGTAAACGCTCAGGAAGACAAGACAAAGGCAATGCGCCAGATGCGTTTTGAGGAGACAGATGAACTGAATCCAGAGATGATACGCAATTACGTTCTGGAGGCTATTCAGAATCAGCGGGAAGGAAAAGAAATAAAAGCCGATCGGGCAGAAAAGACTTTGGCCATGCCTGCTGAACTCGCTGCTGCCATGAACAATGATCCGGCTCTTAAAGAAGGTTTTGAGAAACTGACCCCCGGGAAGCAGAGGGAATATGTCAACCACATTTCTGAAGCCAAAAGAGATGTGACAAGGATGGCAAGACTTAATAAGATCGTCCCGATGATAAAGGACGGGAGAGGGTTATACGATAAGTATAAGAACTGTTGAACATGGGCTTCGACAGGCTCAGCCTGACAAAATTTTTATACTAAGGTTTTGTTGATATTGTCCCCCTGAGCCTGTCGAAGGGCATATCTTTTAAAATTGTCCCCAAGAGCTTGTCGAAGGGCATATCTTTTAAAATTGTCCCCAAGAGCTTGTCGAAGGGCTACAGTAATTAAAAAAGGCCCTTCAGATGAAGGGCCTTTTTAACATTGGTTGCTCAAAGCAGATCCAGTAACAGTATTATTTAGTTTCCTTTACAGGGGCATTCAGCTTCTGCGACATCTCCATAGATATGGAAGAACGATCAAAAGTGATCTTTCCTGCTCCGGTTTCAATAATTACTGCATCCTGCTTTTCACTGAAGTCGATTATTTTTCCGTGCATTCCACTTTTAGTGACGATCCTGTCACCTCTTTTCAGTTCAGAAGAAAATTGTTTCTCCTGCTTTGCACGTTTCATCTGCGGGCGTATCATAAAAAAATACACCACTACAAACATTAAAATAATCGGGGCAAACTGGGCTATGTTATCCATTCTTTAATTTATTGCTCTTGACTCCGACTTACGATTGAGTTGGAGGCGTTACAAAAGCTTTGATTTTTAATTGTTCAGTACCAGCTTCGGTATTAGCTGTGACAGTAACAGTTTTTGTAACCTGGTTCTGCCCACTACCGTTGAACTTTACCAGCATTTCACCAGTTTCACCCGGAGCGATAGGTTCTTTGGTCCAGGTAGGAACGGTACAACCGCAAGAGCTGGTAGCGTTGGTAATCACCAAAGGAGCGTTTCCTGTGTTGGTGAATTTGAAAGTGTGCTCAACAGCAGTTCCCTGGTCGATAGTCCCGAAGTCAAATTCGGTTTCCTCGAAGGTGATCTCTGGATACACTACTGCCTGCGCATCGCGCTCTGCAGCATCTTCAACGTTTTCAGCTTTAACTTTTTCGGCCGCATTATCCTTGCAGGAGGTGAAGGCCATAGCAGCAACAACCGCTATAAGTAACAATCCTTTTTTCATGATTAACAATTTTAGTTTATAGGGATTAAAAATAAGAAATTTTATTCACTACAGAAGTCCTCTTCCCATTTTATTAAGCTTTCCAGACTCCATGTACTCCTTTGAGAGCTTATCCAGGATGCCGTTTATGAAAACGTTGCTTTTAGGGGTAGAGTATTCCTTTGCAATTTCAAGATATTCATTGATGGTCACCTTCACCGGGATCGAAGGAAACTTCAGGAATTCACAGATCGCCATCTTTATCATTATGGTATCCAGGTCTGCGATCCTTTCCCTGTCCCAGTTTGGAGTCTTACCCTCCATTTCAGCTTCCAGGCTGGCATCGTTCAACAGGGTTTTCCTGAACAGTTGCAGGGCAAACTCCTTATCCTCTTCATTTTTAAAAAGCCTCGTGATTGCGTGTTCCTTCCCGGGTTTCAGCTTCTGGATCATCTTCAGAATAGCAGTGTTCACCAGCGGAAAGTCATCAAGCCAGGTGAGTTTCTTATCCTCCAGGTAGTCGTACAGCTTTTCGTTAGGGGCTATGATCTCCTTAAAAACGGAAAGAACAAATTCCTTGTCTTCCTTGAAGCTGGATTCCCGCGTAGCCATATAATTCTCAAACAGCTCACTCTCGCGGAGGTCATTCCAGAGAATACTTACGTATTCATCATCCTGCTTCCAATGGTTTAACTTTCTCTGCTCAAGGGCATTTCTAAGGGTATTGTTATTCTCCAGAAGTGCAATTAGCTCATTGTTTATGAACTTCCTGTTCGGATTCATCTCCTCATCTGTAGGCAGATGTTTCTTCTGGGATTTCTCTATGTAACCTTCGGCATGATTCTTAATCTCCACCAGCAGGTCCAGCTGCAACAGGAACAGATCATACATTTCTTCCATGCTTTTCAGAAGAAATTTCTCCTCCACCACCAAATTGTCATTCTTGCTCTGGGAATAAGCATAAAGTGACTGCATTACCTTAACTCTAATATGTCTTCTGGTCAACATAGCTGTAAAAGAACTTTTATAAATTAACAGGGCGAAAGATCCTTCTTTCGCCCTGCAAAAATACTATATTTAATAAGAACGGCTTAGCCTAATTTCTGTTTTTTTCTCTCGTCAATCCTGTTCTGGGCGATCATAAGAGCAGCCTCGTGAGTGCTCATCTTATTGGCTTCAGCACTGTTCAGGATCTCAAGAGTGGTATTGTAAATATTCTCGGTCTTGCGCATGATCTCCTTACGGTCGTAACCTTCAAGCTCTGCGTAAACGTTGATGATACCTCCCGCGTTGATCAGAAAATCAGGAGCGTATACAATTCCCTTTTCCCTCAGAAGTTTTCCGTGCTTCTGCTCATCAGCCAGCTGATTGTTGGCAGCACCGGCTATAACTTTCGCATTCAGTTTGTTTATAGTCTCATCGTTGATGGTGGCGCCAAGGGCACAAGGCGCATAGATATCCATTTCGGCGGAATAGATGTCGGAACCACTGAAGATAGTGGCTTCATATTTTTTGCTCACCTGCTCCAGGCGCTCCTGGTTGATATCAGTGATGTACATCTCAGCTCCTTCCCCGTATAAATGCTCAACAAGCACCTCTCCCACGTGACCAATTCCCTGAACAAGGATCTTCTTTCCTTCAAGATCATCAGTTCCGAATTTGTATTTCGCAGCAGCTTTCATTCCCATGAACACCCCGTAAGCAGTGATAGGAGATGGGTTTCCGGCCCCTCCGATCTCTTCTGAAATACCAGTTACAAAAGGAGTTACTTTTCTGATAAGATCCATATCTGCTGTGGTGGTACCCACGTCTTCTGCTGTAATATATCTTCCGCTAAGGGAATGAACGAACTCCCCGAACTTCTTGATGAATTCAGGAGTCTTGTCAGTCTTGGAATCCCCAATGATAACCGCCTTTCCGCCCCCCAGGTTCAATCCGGTGATGGCACTTTTGAAAGTCATTCCTCTGGAAAGTCTCAATACATCATTTAATGCATCCCATTCGCTACTGTAGTTCCACATCCTGGTTCCTCCCAAGGCAGGACCCAAAACTGTGTTGTGAATTCCAATAATTGCCTTCAAACCTGTATCTTTGTCATTGCAGAATACCACTTGCTCATGGTTATCAAAAGATAGCTGCCCAAAAACAGGTGCGGCTTTTTTAAGTTCATTTGCCTTTAGAACGTCGACAGTCATAAAAATTAGATTTAATTACGATTTTTTTATCACATTAAAAATCAGTGCAAAAATAATTAATATTTCAATTTTACCGGTATAAATCCTTCTTAAATTATGGATTTGAAAATAAAACCGCCCTTTTATCCTATATGAAAGAATTAAAGCATCTTAACAAATACTTTCTGAAGTACAAGTGGCACCTCCTTCTTGGGACCCTGATCACCATTCTGGCCCGACTATTTTCCCTGGTAACCCCAATGCTTATCAGTGATTCCACGGCTGCCATTGAAAAATATGTTACCGGGGAAACCGTTGATATTTCAATTGTACGCACTGAACTGATTAACAATATTTTACTCATCATTGGCGCTACCCTAATCGCGGCGCTCTTCACTTTTTTGATGAGGCAGACCTTTATCGTGGTCTCAAGGCACATCGAATACGACCTCAAAAATGAGATTTACCGGAAATACCAGGACCTTTCCCTGAATTTTTATAAGAGGAACCGCACAGGAGACCTCATGAACCGAATCAGCGAAGACGTAAGCAGAGTACGAATGTATTTAGGGCCTGCAATCATGTACAGCATCCAGACCAGCGTGCTTTTTATCGTGGTGATCCCCTATATGTTTATCAAGGCTCCTGAATTGACCTTGTACGCAGTAGCACCTTTGCCAATACTCTCCTATGCCATTTATAAGCTGAGCGTTTCCATCAACCGGAAAAGCACCATAGTCCAGCAATACCTTTCAAAGCTGAATACTTTCACCCAGGAAAACTTCAGCGGGATTTCAGTGATCAAGTCCTACGGACTTGAACCGCAGACCAATAGCTCCTTTGTAAGCCTTTCAAACGAAAACAAAGAGAAAAACATTGACCTGGTGAAGGTGCAGGCCTTCTTTTTCCCACTCATGGTCCTCCTTATCGGGCTCAGTAATGTACTGGTGATCTATATTGGGGGACGACAATATGTCAATGGAGAAATAGCCACCCTTGGGGTTATTGTGGAGTTTCTGTTGTACGTAAATATGCTTACCTGGCCTGTCGCTACAGTGGGCTGGGTCACTTCCATTGTACAGCAGGCAGCAGCTTCACAGGAAA
>CBFGYW010000101.1:0-6462 GCA_965653085.1 uncultured Salinimicrobium sp. | reverse complement strand
AGCAGAAGGAGCATTTCTCACCCTACGTCTTTGAAGATATTGCCCTGAGGATGCTGGAGGAAAATCCTGATTTGGAGGACAGGTTTGAGGCTCGAAAGGATTCGTTGCCGGAATTCCCGAACAGCTGGTATGCCCAGTTGGACTGGATACATAAGAATTCAAAGCATTATGAGCCGACGCATATGAGATATCCGGTTTATCGATTGTTGCGGTAGAAATATTATCATGTATTAAAATGGAATTTCTACTATTGCGTCAAGGGCCAGATTCATTCCGAAACCTTCGCCGGATTTTCTTCTATAAGATCCAGCGCGTAGTCTGGCTGCAGGGCTTCCGGAAAAAGCAATCTGATATTAGCATAGGACTTGGCCAGGGCCTTCTTCACCTTCTTCTCGTCCTTCCATTTCACCTTGGTAATATCTTCGTTCTCCTCCGGAACCAGCTCACCTTCATAATCAGTCGTCATCCGGAACCAATGGGTCACCTTCAGCTTGTATTTTCCATTGCGTTTGAAGACGTGATAGGTCTTCATCAGGAATTCGGTTATCTGCAGGCCCTTTACACCTGTCTCCTCCTCCACTTCACGAATGGCAGCCTCCTCTATGGCTTCGTGTTTTTCGACCTTCCCCTTAGGTAGGTCCCAACGCTCATTCCGGTAGATAAAAAGGCTCTCGCCTTTGGAATTAATTACCAGCCCTCCTGCCGCAGTGACCACTGGAAGTTTTTTCCGAAGGTGTTTCAGTAGTTTCTTCTTCTTGGAATGAAACAGGTTCACATACAGCACTTTCCCTTTGTTAATATTCTTGATAATCCTTTTCAGTTTTACTTCTTTTATTGGAATAGAAGTAAATTTATCGCCCAAATCCTTCTCGGTTGAAAGAATTATTGGAATATCATTTACAAAAACTTTATACATTTGCAGTATGATTTTAGATAAAGAAACAGCTCGTAAAACTGCCGAGTTATTATTGCAAATTAAAGCAATAAAATTAGAACCACAACAACCTTTTACCTGGGCAAGTGGATGGAATTCACCGATCTATTGCGACAACAGGGTGGTTCTTTCCTATCCTCCCATTCGGAATTTCGTCAGGGAAAATCTGGCAAAGCAGATCGAATCCCTCTACGGAAAAGCTGACGTGATCGCAGGGGTTGCCACGGGGGCTATCGGAATAGGTATGCTGGTGGCTGAATATCTGTGCCTTCCCTTCGCATATGTGCGGCCGGAAGCAAAGAGCCACGGAAGAAAGAACCAGATCGAGGGCCACGTGGAAGAGGGCCAGACCGTAGTGGTGATAGAAGACCTCATCAGCACCGGAAAAAGCAGCCTGAACGCTGTAAATGCCCTGAAAGAGGCAAATCTGCACGTAAAGGGGATGCTTGCGATATTTTCCTATGGTTTTGAGGAGGCAGAATCTAATTTCAGAAATGCCAAGGTGGAATTGCATACCCTTAGCGACTACAGCTACCTGATAGAGGTAGCACAAAAAACGAATTACATTAATCAGTCGGAAGCCGAAATGCTGCAACAGTGGCGGGAGGATCCGGGGAACTGGAAAAAATAAGAATTATGAATCTAGAGAGCCAGAAAGTAAATGTGAACAAGAGTCAGCAGGAGCTGTTCAATTTCCTCACCAATGTGGAGAATTACGAACAGATCATGCCGGAGAGCAAGGAGAAGTTTGAGGTGAAATCGCAGGATACTTTTGCTTTTGCCCTGAAAGGGATGCCCGAAATCTGGCTTCAGATCAAGGAAACAAGGGAGCCGAACCTCATAGTTTTGGGATCTACTTCAGATAAATTCGATTTCTCACTTGATGTGGTCATTGAAGACGCCGGAAACAATACCAGTAACGCCCAGCTGTTCTTCAACGGCAAGTTCAATGCCATGATGGCCATGATGGTGAAGGGGCCGTTGAACAAGTTCATCAACAGCCTGGCAGAAAACGTTTCGAAGCTGTAGTTATTTGCAGGGCCTCAATAGCCAATTCTAATAACACAGCCTCACCTCCTTAAGGTCAAACTGTTCCTGCTTACCATTGTCGGTGCGTACCACTAGGAACCCTTCAAGTGTTACATCCTCTATTATCCCGGTAAAGAAGCTTTTATCCTGTCGCTGGAAGGTGGAAACCACCCCATTTCGGAACAATTTCTTCTTGTAGGCAACCAGAACGTCTTCAGCCCTGGAATCAGAGATCCCATCAAAATCCTTTTCTATCATTCCAAGTATCTTTTCCAGCAGCTCCTCCAGGACGTAGTGCTGACCGGATACCAGCTTCAGCGAGGAAGCAGAAGGCAGATCTCCAAAATCTGTCTGATTCACATTGAGCCCTATCCCCAGGATGCTGGCTGCCATTTCGCCTTCAGAAACAATGTTTTCGATCAGAATTCCCCCGATCTTGAAATTTGCTGACATTATGTCGTTAGGCCATTTCAGCTTTAATTTTGGAATATTCAGCAGGCGGAGGGACCTGATAATTGAAGTGGCTACTGCAGCACTTAGAAGAAACTGATGGCTCAGGGAAACCCCGGGTTGAGGAAGAAGGACACTGAATGTAAGGTTCTGCCCCGGTTTTGCATTCCAGCTGGTGCCGCGTTGCCCCCTGCCCTTCAGCTGCTCCTTTGCGACGACACAAAATGATTCCGAAGAAAAATCCTTCCTGAATAACTCCCGGGCGAAAGAATTGGTGGAATCAATGGCATCAACTTTGATAATACGCATATGAGAAAAGGAATCATGAGGACAAATGTTATGAATAATGGCTGCCTGACAATAGCCAAAATGTAATAACTTTGCGCAAAGAAATAAATTTAATGGCAAAAAAAGAAAAGAACAACGACATACTTATTGCACAAATAATCAAGGGGATTGAGGAAGTAAAAGGGCAGGATATTGATATCCTGGACCTTCGGGAAATAGAAAATACCGTCTGCGATTACTTCGTTATCTGCAATGGAACTTCCAACACGCAGGTAAATGCCATTGTCAATTCTGTTCAGAAAACCGTCAGCAAATCACTTAAGGACAAACCCTGGCACATCGAAGGATCAGAAAATGCCGAATGGGTGCTTATTGATTATGTGAATGTGGTAGTGCACGTTTTCCAGAGACATATCAGAGAATTTTACGATATTGAGAGCTTGTGGGGAGACGCGAAAATTACGTCGATAGAAACTAATTATTAAGTAAGGAAACTGAAATGGCCAAAGAGCAACCGAAAAAGAATCTAGAACCTAAAAAGCCAAAGTTCAGTGCCTACTGGATCTATGGTGCTATAATCATCATATTTCTTGGTTTAAACCTCTTCACCGGAAGTGGGTTCAATGAGCCCACCAAAACCAATCCTACTGAATTCCTCAACTTCCTGAAGGAAGGGGATGTGGAGAAGCTGGTGATCGTCAACCGGAGCGAGGGACGGGTGTTCCTGACAGAGGAGGCAAAGAGCAAGGATATCCATAAGAAGACTGGAGAAAATGAACTTTTCCCTTCAGCCGATACTCCCGACTACACTTTTAAATTCGGAGACCTTCAGAACCTGGAGGACAAGATAAGTGAGGTAAAGGATGAGGCTAACGTAGAGGCCCCAGTCGAATTCAGGGAAGAACACAATGTGTGGGGCGAGATCCTATTGACCTTGCTTCCGTTCATCCTCATCATCGGGATCTGGATCTTCATTATGCGAAGAATGAGCGGTGGTGCCGGAGGAGGTGCCGGAGGACAGATCTTCAACATAGGGAAGTCAAAAGCCAAACTTTTTGACCAGAATACAGATGTCAAGACCACTTTTAAAGATGTGGCTGGACTGGAAGGTGCCAAGGAAGAGATCCAGGAGATCGTGGATTTCCTGAAGAATCCTGAGAAATATACCTCCCTTGGAGGAAAAATCCCAAAAGGGGCACTGCTGGTAGGACCTCCGGGAACCGGAAAGACCTTGCTTGCAAAGGCCGTTGCCGGGGAAGCCAAAGTACCTTTCTTCTCCCTTTCAGGATCGGATTTTGTGGAGATGTTTGTGGGAGTTGGAGCCTCAAGGGTTAGAGACCTTTTTAAACAGGCCAAGGAAAAATCACCTTCCATCATCTTCATTGACGAGATAGATGCCATCGGACGCGCCCGTGGAAAGAGCAATTTCTCAGGATCTAACGATGAGCGCGAGAATACACTGAACCAGCTTCTTACAGAGATGGATGGGTTCGGGACCAATACCAACGTTATCGTACTTGCAGCTACCAACCGTGCTGACGTACTGGATAAAGCTCTTATGAGGGCAGGACGTTTCGATCGCCAGATCTACGTTGACCTTCCGGATGTAAGGGAGAGAAAAGAAATATTTGAAGTCCACCTGCGCCCCCTGAAAAAGGTGGCAGACGAGCTGGAAACTGAATTTCTGGCAAAACAAACCCCTGGTTTCTCTGGAGCCGATATTGCCAACGTCTGTAACGAGGCTGCCCTTATTGCTGCCCGTAAAGGCAAGTCTGCGGTAGGAAAACAGGACTTCCTGGATGCGGTGGACAGGATAGTGGGAGGTCTTGAAAAGAAGAACAAGATCATCACTCCCGAGGAGAAACAGGCTATTGCCTTCCACGAGGCGGGACACGCTACCATAAGCTGGATCCTGGAACACGCTGCGCCACTTGTAAAGGTGACCATCGTACCGCGGGGACAGTCCCTTGGGGCTGCCTGGTACCTTCCGGAAGAAAGGCTTATTGTAAGGCCGGAGCAGATGCTGGATGAAATGTGTGCTGCCCTGGGTGGTCGTGCTGCCGAAAAGGTGGTCTTTAACAAGATCTCCACCGGTGCCCTCAGCGACCTTGAGAAGGTGACCAAACAGGCAAGAGCCATGGTAACCATCTATGGTCTGAATGAGAAGGTAGGAAACCTTACTTATTACGATTCCACAGGTCAGAGTGAATACAACTTCACCAAACCATATAGCGAAAGAACTTCGGAGCTTATTGACAAGGAGATCTCCAACCTTATTGAAGAGCAGTATCAGCGGGCGATCCATTTACTGGAGACCCACAAGGATAAGCTCACGCAGCTGGCTGAGATCCTTCTGGAGAAAGAAGTGATCTTCAAGGACAACCTGGAGGAGATCTTTGGAAAGCGGCCTTTTAAAACGAGAGACGAGATCATCAGCGGCGCAGAATCTGCAAAAGCTGCTTCCATAAAAGAAGAAAAGCGTTCAGAGAAGACGCTTCCGGAAAACAATGATCCGGGAGAATCCTTTTCCAACTAGGGCTTCCGAGAAAAAGGACGAACTGATAGTAAAAAATCTTAATTTAAATAGGCTATAAGTTAAGATTTTTTACCTTTGGTTCAAATGCTACTGTGCTTAATACTAAATGCCCCATATGAGTCTATTTAGAAACTTTTTAAACCCTAAATCTAAATCAGACAAAGGTCAGGATAAACCGGAAACTTCTGACCGTAGCAAGTACATGCCAGACGTCAAATTACCTACTGACGAGCGCTTCATGCTGAATTTCAAGAATAACGGAGGCAAATTCCTGTATTGCGAAAGCGACGAGGAAGTCATGGACGTCTTCGATAATATCCTTCTGGAAAACGACTGGTATGAGCAGAAATCTTGTTGCTTTGATTCAAATTTAAGGGAGAAATTCGCAAACTATAACCTGGAGTTCACCAAATCGGGAGAAGCTCCCTTTTTTCTTTCAACCTGCGAATATCTTATCGCCAATGATGGTTCGATCCTGATTTCCTCTAACCAGATCAAAGAGAAGAAATTACAGGAACTACCCTATAACTTTGTCATCCTCGCTTCAACAAGCCAGTTGGTTGATGCCATTGGAGAAGGTCTTCGAGGAATTAAATTCAAAAACAAAGACCGCATTCCCTCTAATATTACCACGATAAAAAACTTCGAAAACAACAAGGAAGGTGACTTCATGAGTTACGGAAGTAGCACAAAAAACCTATATTTGCTGCTTCTCGAAGATTTGTAAGATGAAGGAAAATATTATTAGGGGCTTATCGGGTTTAATGTATATTTCTATACTCGTTGTCTCCATCTTTGCTTCCGAGGTCGCCTTTAAAACCCTGTTCCTTCTTTTTGGCATCATTTGTTTATACGAGCTACAACGCCTTCTGCATTTAACTAGTTATCTGGGGTATTTCCTGTTATTCGCCCTATTCTATATTTTCAGTTACGAGGAAATGAGCCAGTATGGAACCATGACCCTCTTGCTCATAACCCTGTTCGTCAACCTCTTCCTGGTTAAGGACCTGATGCTGGTGCACAAGATTCCGGTATTCGAGAAAAAGAAGTATATCATCATCATATTTTACCTCATCTCTTCCCTCATTTTCCTGACGCTGATCCCTAGCCATACCGGAGATTTCACCCCTGAACTGGTGGTTGGCATCTTCAGCCTTATTTGGATTAATGATACTTTTGCTTACCTTGTAGGGAAGAACTTTGGAAGGCGAAAGCTGTTTGAGCG
>CBFGYW010000100.1:0-6467 GCA_965653085.1 uncultured Salinimicrobium sp. | reverse complement strand
ATATAATCATAGATCGCATAAATGATGGCACCATTGCGATGGATCTCTTCAAACAGATTCATGATCTCCACCGAAGTCTTGGAATCCAGGTTTCCGGTTGGCTCATCGGCAAGAATGATGGAAGGATGGTTCACCAGGGCCCTGCCTACTGCTACCCGCTGGCGCTGTCCTCCTGAAAGCTGATTGGGCTTATGGTCCATCCTGTCAGCCAGCCCTACATCGGCTAGCACCTTTTCAGCCCTTGCTTTCCGCTCTGCCTTGGTAGCACCCGCATAGATCATCGGAAGCGCCACGTTGTCAAGGGCGGTAGTTCGGGGTAGGAGGTTGAAGGTCTGGAAAACGAAACCGATCTCTTTATTACGCACTTCAGCCAGTTCGTCGTCGCTCATCTTACTTACGTCGCTGCCATTCAGGATATATTGCCCACCTGTAGGAGTGTCAAGGCAGCCCAGCAAGTTCATGAGAGTTGATTTTCCCGAACCTGAAGGCCCCATGATGGCGACATATTCGCCTCGATCTATTTCCAGGTCTATTCCTTTCAGAACTTTTACTATTTCCTGTCCCAGATAAAAGTTCCGGGTAATGTTCTTGATCGATATAACTTTGCTCATTAGAGGTGGTTTCGGGTTTAATCACTAAATAAGACGCAGGGGGAAAGGAAATGTTACATATTTTTTCCGGCAGAATACATTCTCTACGGAATATTAGATCCTGATCCTGAAATGTTCTTTTTCCTGCTCCCTTCTGAAGAATATGAACCCCCAGAAGAAGGTGTCAATGCTCACCTTTACTGAAGGATGGTTCTTTATCTCTTCCCAGGCCTCTGTCATTTCCCTGGACCAGTGGATGTCATCAAAGATAAAAACCGTGTCATTATGGGCGAGAGGGAGAAGCTGGTGGAAGTAATCCAGAGTTGGCTGTTTCTGATGGTTCCCATCGAAATAGATGAGGTCATAATTGGCGTCGAGAATTGCTGTATCCTTCAGAAGCTCCCCGAATTCTCCTACTCTGGAAAGGATGTTTTCCAGTTCAAATTTCCTGAATTCCATTTGAGCTGCTTCAGCTGTATTCCTGCAGCCCTCAAGTGTGGTCACTTTTACTGTGTTCCCTGCTGCCAGGGCGACACTGCCAATGCCCAAAGATGTTCCCAATTCGAGGGCTGAGTCTATTTTCAGATAACGCACCAGTCTGTTCAGCAGCCTCGCTCTCTTTGCTGTGATGCCAGCTGTTTTGGCGATGGCAGAGATCTTTCGTTCTGAAGAATTGAAGATCCTGCTTCCCGCACCGAAATCGGTTACCTCAATGGTATTGTTATTATTAAGAAGACTTTTTCTATACCTGGCCATCAGATCATAAGACGGATAGGACCTCTTGTCGTAAAAGCACCGTGTCACCAGTCCATAAACGAAAGGGGAGTGCACGCCGTGTTGGTTGGTGGAATTCCAGAGAAATTTGAGGTAGGCTAGTATCTGGTACATGCTGACATTGCAAAAAGGGCAGGTGGGAAGCTGCCTCTTCGATTATGATTCCATCTTGTCTCCCAATTCAAACCAGCGCTCGGTCTTCTGGTCTATCTCATCCATCACCTTCTGAAGGTCCCTTGACGTTTGATCTATCTGGTCTCCTGTGAGTTCCTCCAGGAATTTCTGCTGTATCTCCTCCTTCTTTTTCTCGAGATTATGAATCTCCTTCTCCAGCTTCTGGTATTCCTTCTGTTCGTTGTAACTAAGTCCGCTGGAAGGCGTTTTCTTCCACTCCTTTTTGGCAGCGGTCTCGGTTTTCTGAGTCTCCTGCACGTTGTTGGCTTCGTATTCCCTGTAATCGGAATAGTTTCCGGGAAAATCTTCTATCTCCGTTTTTCCTTTGAAAACAAAGAGGTGATCAACGATCTTATCCATGAAATACCTGTCGTGAGAAACCACAATCAGGCAGCCCGGGTAGTCCAGCAGGAAATTTTCCAGCACGTTCAGGGTTACAATATCCAGGTCGTTGGTTGGCTCATCCAGGATCAGGAAATTGGGATTCTGAATAAGAACGGTACACAGGTAAAGGCGTTTGCGTTCCCCTCCGCTGAGTTTCTCGACAAAATCGTATTGCTTCTTCCGGTCGAAAAGGAAGCGTTCCAGCAGCTGCTGGGCAGAGATCTGCCTGCCTTTCTTCAGCGGAATGAATTCGCCGAACTCCCGGATGACGTCTATTACCTTCTGGCCTTCCTTTACATCAATCCCTCGCTGGGTATAATAACCGAATTTTATGGTTTCCCCGATGGTGATCTTCCCGGAATCGGGCTTCAGATCCCCTGTGAGTATATTTAGAAAAGTGGATTTCCCTGTTCCATTCTTCCCAATAATCCCGAGTCGGTCCCCCAGTTGGAAATTATAGCTGAAGTTGTGCAACAGCTGCTTGTCCCCAAAACTCTTGGACACCTTATGGAATTCCACGATCTTGTTTCCAAGACGCTCCATATTCAGCTCCAGCTGTACCTGATGGTCATTCCTCCGCTTGCTGGCCCTTTCCTTGATCTCGTGGAAGTCATCGATCCTTGACTTGGATTTTGTCGTTCGGGCCTTCGGCTGCCTGCGCATCCAATCCAGCTCCTTCTTGAACAGCTGTTTTGCCTTATCGGTATTGGTCTGGTCCACCGCAATCCGGGCCTCCTTCTTGTCGAGGTAGTAGGAATAGTTGCCTTTGTAAGTAAAAAGGTTGCCATCCTCCAGCTCGACGATCTCGTTGCACACCCTCTCCAGGAAATATCGGTCGTGGGTCACCATGAAGATGGTGAAATTTTCTTTTCTGAAGAATTCCTCCAGCCATTCGATCATGTCCAGGTCCAGGTGGTTGGTAGGCTCATCCATGATTATAAGGTCGGGCCTGTTGAGGATCATCGAAGCAAGGGCCAGCCTTTTTTTCTGCCCTCCACTCATGGTTCCAACCATCATTTCCAGGTTGTCCAGATTCAGTTTGAACAGGATCTGCTTGTATCGTGTCTCAAAATCCCAGGCCTGGTGAGCTTCCATTTCTTCAAAAGCTTTCTGATAAGCCTCTGCGTCATCTGGATGTTGAAGTGCTTTTTCGTATCTCTCTATTACCTTCAGAATAGGATTATCCGAAGCAAAGATCGTCTGCTCCACCGTAAGCTTCGGGTCCAGGATGGGGTCCTGAGGCAGGAATGCCACCGCAATATCTTTTCGGTACACAACATTTCCCGCATCGGGAGTGTCGGCGCCCGAAAGTATATTAAGGAGAGAGGTCTTTCCCGACCCGTTTTTCGCCACGAAACCCACTTTTTCTCCCTCATTGATCCCGAAGGAAATGTTGGAGAAGAGTTCACGCTCACCATAAGCCTTGGCTATATTTTCTACTGAAAGGTAATTCACAGCTGTTTTTTAGAGTGCAAAAATACGCAATTGAAACCCAATAACAACATGCCTTGGAATGCCCTGTCAGGCAGAGCCTTTGTAAGCCTCGCGCGTCAAATTCCGTCCCCACCTTCGGCAGGTAAGGGTTTTGCGGGTTAATTATTTCATAATTAACCCGCAAAACCTATATTTGTCGAGATCAACCTCATTCCTATGAAGATACGTTTGCTCCTTCTCCTGTGTTCGGTACTGCTAATGCTTTCCTCCTGTGTATCCACAAAACGGATTACTTACCTTCAGGATTCCCAGGCCGAAATCGACAGCATTATCCAGGTGGAACGTATTCAGAAACCTTACCGGATCCAGATCAATGACCTTCTCAGCATCAGGGTGAAGGCGATGGACCAAAACCTGGTAGGGATGTTCAATCCGATTGGGGAAGGGGAGCTGAGTGCCACCGGAGAGGAAAGGCTTTATTACGATGGATTCCTGGTAGACCGCCACGGAAATATCAGGGTGCCTACCCTGGGGGAGCTCAATGTGCTTGGTTTTACGGTCGAAGAGGTGAGGGAAAAGGTCGAAAAGGCCCTGCTGGAAGATTATTTCACCGAAGAAGCCAATATCTTCGTGACTGTAAAGCTGGCGGGAATAAGGTATACCACTATCGGGGAGATAGGAGTAGGGAGCCAGGTAATTTACAAAGAACAGGTAACCATTATGGAGGCCATTGCAAATGCCGGAGACATCACCGAATATGGAGACAGGACGAACGTCATCATCCTTCGTCAATATCCAAGTGGGCAGAAGAAGCACCATATCGATCTTACCAGCATAGATGCGGTTAAATCCCCGTATTATTATATTCAGCCTAACGATCTTATCATTGTAAACCCCCTTCCGCAGAAAGCCCTGGGATTGGGAACCACGGGCCTGGCAACCTTGCAGACGGCTACCATGCTGCTAACTCTGATAACCTCCACCATCTTTTTATTCACCAGGTAGAAAGGAAAGCGACGGGGACCTTATAATAATTTCAGCAGATATCTATATTCATAAATGGCAAGGGATTGATTATTATTGCATTTTGTTATATTTAACCAATTCTTAAGAACTTACACTAGCACAAGGAAAAGATGGAACATGAAAGCGATCATATCTCAGATGTAGGCTCCACCTTCGACTTTAAAGGATTTATCCTGAAGGTTTTCAGTTATTGGCAGCTAATTGTTGTGTCCATCGCCATTAGTCTCGGGGTGGCCTATTATAATAATGTTCGGAAGCTGCCCGTGTACCAGCTGGGAAATATGATCTCCATCAAAGACGACCAGAACCCATTCTTTACCAGCAACACCTCCCTTACCTTCAACTGGGGCGGGACTTCAGATAAGGTAAATACAGCCATTACGATCCTTAAGTCGCGCTCCCACAATGAGGAGGTGGTAGAGCGGCTTCAGTATTACATCGGATACCAGCAGGACGGGGAGTACCAGCGGGTGAATGCCTACGGATTCACTCCATTTAAACTTGTTGCCGATACCGCAGTTTTTCAGGCAGTGGGCCGCACCTTTACCGTAAGATTCAAGGATAAGGAAACTTTCAATCTTTCTTCAAGTTTTGCGGGTGGGGATGTTGGCACTTATAACTATACCACGAAGGAAACAGGCTCTGTAAACGTGCCGGCGCAGGAGTTCAACGGGGAGTATAAACTGAACGAACCAATAGACCTGCCATTCTTCCACGGAACTTTTCAGCCCACCCAGATAGAACCTGTAATTGACAAACCCTACTATATCAGTTTTCAGCATTTCGATGGTACTGTGGGCCGTTTCCGGGGAGTTTCAGTGAACAGTCAGGCCCAGGGTTCTTCGGTCCTAATGTTGTCATTAACCGGTGGAAACAAAGCTGAAATTGTCGATTTCCTGAATGGAACCGTTAGGGTCCTTAGCGAAAACATGCTGGAACGCAAGAACCTTTTCGCCACCAAGACCATAGCATTTATCGACTCCAGCCTTGCGGTGAAGTCACTGGAGCTGCGAAGTGTGGAGGACGAGCTGAATGATTTCAGGAACTCCAACGAGATCATCAATATTTCTGCTGAAACCTCCCAGCTTTCCAGCAAGCTCACCGAGTTTGATGTAAGGAAGGAAGGCATCCAGAGACAGCTGGACTACTTCGGAATCCTCGAAGATTATCTGCGCACCCGTACCGACTATTCCAATGTGCCAGCCCCTTCGGTGGCCGGGATCAATGAAGGAAGCATCGTAAGTGGAATCGGGCGAATAATAAGCCTTGCCGAGGAGCGCAAGAAATACGAATACACCCTTCAGGAGAATTCACCCATTTTTGCTGACCTTGACCGGCAGATAAATGCTGTGAAGGCGGTGCTGATGGAAAATATGGATTCCTCGCAGATGCTGCTTCAGAATGAATTGAAGGATATCAACCGCCAGATCGCAATTGCAGAAGCTGAAATAAGGAAGCTGCCCCAGGAGGAACAGGACCTGCTGAAGATCCAGCGCAAATACTCCCTCAGCGAAAAGACCTATAGCCTCTTCCTTGAAAAACGCAGCGAGGCGGGCCTTATTAAAGCTGCCAACGTGAGCGACGTAATGGTAATCGACACTGCCAAAGATACTGGGGGAGGGCAGATAGGGCCAAATACCCAGCTCAACTACGTGATGGCACTGATGGTGGGTGGAATGATCCCCCTCACCTTTGTTTTCCTGCTGGTGTTCATGAATTCGAACGTACACAACGCCCAGGAGGTGAGCCGGCTTTCCCCAATCCCCATTCTGGGGCTTATTGGAAGGAGCAGGGTAGGGAACAACCTGGCCGTCTTCAGCAAGCCTAAATCTGCAATTGCAGAAGGTTTCCGGGGACTTCGGTCGAGTCTGCAGTTCATGTATAAGAAACAGGGCGTGACGGGCTCCAAAACCGTCCTTGTGACTTCTTCGGTTTCCGGGGAAGGGAAGACCTTCTGTGCGATGAACCTCGCCACGGTTTTCGCAATGAGTGAAAAGAAAACCGTTCTGGTTGGTGCCGACTTACGGAAGCCGAAGATCTTTGATGACTTCAACATCAACAATGAACTTGGTATTTCGAATTATC
>CBFGYW010000099.1:0-6470 GCA_965653085.1 uncultured Salinimicrobium sp. | reverse complement strand
AATTTTTTTAAATATTATGTGATACCTGTCCATTAAATCGTCATCCAGAAGGCAGAAATTGAATAGCCTCTTCTCAAACCGAATAGAGGTTTATGAAAAGGAACAGTTACTTCAGGGAGCAAATTTTAATCCCACCACGGCAACGGAGCAGCTCAATATCTTCGTATTCAGTTTTAGCAGCTTACGAATAGACTCGAAAAAGAAGGACGACCGAAAAGTGTATCAGGATAATGGCCAGCTGGAGTCTTTTACAGATTTTATCGATGAAAAGCTGTTACTTCCGGGAACTGATGAGTCAGCACTTATTAATGTGATCAGAAGTTTAAATCCGGTGGTAGTGGTGGATGAAAGTCATAACGCTGAAAGCAGTCTGAGCGTGCAAATGCTGAATAACCTGAACCCTTCCCTCGTGCTCGACCTGACTGCCACACCAAAACCGAATAGCAATATTATAAGTTTTGTAAATGCCGTAGCCCTAAAAAAAGAGCATATGGTAAAACTTCCGGTAGTGGTTTATAACCATCATAAAAAAGAAGACGTTATCAGCAGTGCCCTACAGCTTCAGAGAAAGCTGGAACTGCTGGCGATGGCGGAAGAAAAAATTACAGGAAAATATATACGACCTATCGTGCTTTTCCAGGCTCAGTCCAACATCCAGGGGAAGAACAATACAACTTTTCAGAAAATTAAAGAGAAACTGGTAAGCCTGAAGATCCCGGAGGAACAGATTAAGATAAAAGTAAGCGGAATTGATGAATTGCAGGGGGTTGACCTGATGGCAAAAAATTGCCCGGTGAGATATATTATTACAGTAAATGCCTTAAAGGAAGGCTGGGATTGTCCCAATGCTTATATTCTCGCATCGCTCGCCGATAAATCCTCGGCAGTGGATGTAGAACAGATTCTGGGAAGGATCCTGAGGCAGCCTTATGTGACTCGCCATCAGAGTCCTTTACTAAACCTTTCTTTTGTGCTCACTGCTTCAGCCAAATTTAATGAAACCCTAGATCATGTAGTTGCGGGCCTACAGGAGGCAGGTTTTAGTAAAGATGATTATTTTGCTGAGGAAGCACCTGAGGAGGAATTAACCCCTGACGAAGTTCTGAAGAAAGATCTTTTCACTTCTGGCCAGTACGACCAACCTAAATCTGACGAGGAATTTGATGTGGAAATAATAGATTTTGATCCCGAGGAAAACCCAGGTGATGTTGGAGCTCAGGAAAAACTCACCCTCATAGATCCAATTACAGAAAAGGCTGTAAAAGAAGCTGAAGCATTTGAAACAAAAATAAATAAGATCGAGGACGATCCTGCAACAAATTTTTTCTCGCAAGTGAATAATACAGAACCAAAGAGATTTTCCATCGATTCCCGATTCAAAGAAATTACTGCTGCAATGAAACTCCCACAGTTCTTCAGAACTGTCGATAAAGAAGAACTTCATCAGAACATACTGTTTGAGGAGCTAACCCAATACGAACGCTTCCTGAATAAAACCAGCCTTCTTGACGGCTTCAATTTAGCTACTCAGGATTCTGAGATAAATTTTGACGAAATCGCGGCAGATATTTATACCGTCGATTTCGATGAGAATAAACGCATGGCTACTGTAAATAACATAAAGCAGCGAACCAAAAAAGTATTGTTAGAAAGTATTTTAGCAAAACCGAAGGAGAAGCAGATCGCAGATGTCAGTTCGCATGTAGTAAAAAGGTTAGGTGATATGACCCCTATTTCAGAACAGGATCTGAAAAAGTATGTCACTCGCGTTTTTGCAAATTTCTCTACAGAGCAGATTTCCGATATCATAGACAATCCCTTTCCATACGTCCAGAGTATAAGAAAGAAAATAGATGGACTGACCCAGGAATACGCTAAAAAGAGATTCCAAATTTTACTTGATGCCAATGAAATAGTAGTAAAAGAACATTTTGCTTTTCCTGCTTCCATAGTGCCTTTTAATCCGAGTACCCCAATTTCAAAATCTTTATATGATCGAGAGGACGCCATGAACAATTTCGAACAGGAAATGATCCTCGAAATTGCATCTCTGGACAATGTCGTTTTCTGGCACAGGAATCTCTCCCGTGGAAAAGGCTTCTTTCTCAATGGTTTTGAGAAGAATCATTATCCCGATTTTATTATTTATACCGAAAAAGGGAATTTGGTCCTCCTAGAAACTAAAGGGGATGACAGGGACAACCCAGATAGCTACGAGAAAAACAGGCTTGGGAAAACCTGGGCAGAAAAGAGTGGGGATAAGTATAAGTACTTTATGGTTTTTCAGACAAAAAAGGTAGAGGACACCTATAATGCAAAAGGTATAATTGAGGTGATGCAGCGGTTGTAATTATTCCCAAAGAAATCAGCACCCACAGACACTGTGGATGCTGAAGAACTTTAAAATCGCAGGGTTAATTACTTTTAAGGGTTAACATCAAAAATCGGCTACCTTTTTTCTCTCGTGCCTCCACCTCAATTTTTTCATGCTCTCCAATTGTAAATTTGGGCAGCACATAAACAAATCTTTTCTGCTGCCGGTTCATAATAACCTCCGGAACTTTATATATGTAGTGCGGAGATTTCAACAGTTTTTGGTAGGAAGCGTTTCGTTTTTTATTTCCTTTAGTTAAATACACATTCAGGTAATCCAATTGAAAATCAATTCCGGATTTATTTTCAATTTCAAAAACAATAAAGGTATCGTTCCTCTTGTAAATTATATCCTTTACCCTTAAAATTAGACCATCTTTTCTGCTGGTCTTAAAGTTTCCTTTTAAGTTCTTGAGATAAAATGCAGAAAGTTTTCCAAGATAAATTTTTCTTTTCGTCAAGCTGTCCTCTTCTCTAGATAATGCCGTGTTCTCCTTGACAGAAGGAATTGTATCGGAAGTCGTTACTTGGGGAATTTCGTTTCCAATACTTTCTCCTATATCAATAAAATAATTCAACCTTGGAAGGTTCTCCTGGTACTTAAGAATATAAGAATAAATCTGTCCGTCCGTTGTCAGGACAAGAAGGTTACTCTCACTCCCCGGAACTGCTTTCAGCAAACCGAAGTATTGAGCGTTATCATCATTGTAACCAAAGGTAAAATTAGGAGCCCCGGTAATTCCCTGCCTTATTTGACTGGGAAAGAAAATAGAAACATTTGTTGATTCATTGGCATAAATGGTATCCAGAGCTTCCTCGTCTTGGGCAAAGGTTACCCCCGGAAGCAAAAGCGATATAAGAAGTATTATTTGTTTCATGATCCTGGTTTTAGAATGAGTTGATATTGATCCAGAACAGTAACTTTAATATTCCTGTTCCTCCTTGTAAAAATATTTTTTATGCCTCCAATCTGTGGGAGGCCTGCAATGTTGATGTCCTGGATGACATCGCTGACCACCTCTTTTGTTGCCTCTGCTCTAAAGCTGTTCTCTACGTAAATTCCTTCATTGCTGTCCTGAAGATCAAAGGCTTTTAAATTCACTTCCTGATTGTTGATATGGCTAATCTTTATATGCACCCTATTGGGCTGAAAACTCACGAAGCCATACAAGAGGGTATTCTTCGGAAATAGATGCTCATTTATGATCGCATCTTCCATTAGAATAAGCTCCAGCCGATCATTTACCCTCACCTGCTGATCTCCATTGACTCTTGCTGAAATAAAGGTATCTGTTGACTGTTGCCTTTCCCTAATGGGTATTGAAATATTGGTTGGTCCAAAGAATTCCTTGTACTCCACTGAGAAATCCTGAGTAGGAAATCCATATACCGTTGGTATTTCTACAACTGAGTTTTCTTCCTCTATATGCTCTTCCTGATAATTCTCGTCACCCCAGCTCGTTTCTTCATAACTTAGGCTTTCCTCGAGATAAATACTATCAACAACCCTTTCCCTCTCCTTTTCTTCCAGAAGAGGATCATAGACTCCTAAGGAATCCAGGAACTTCTCTGAATAAACACTGGGCGGGTTTGATTTCCGATCCTCCTTGATATCATCGAGGGCCTTTAGTTTAGAAGTATAGATTTCCTTCTCTTCCTTCAATACAGGAACGGATGGCTGCTCGAGATCTCCTGTAGCTTCCTCCTCCCCCATGAGTACCAGAGTTGAATAGGCAACAATGAAAATAATGCCTATCACCAGCACACTCCCAAAGACGATTTTGTTCTTTTCAATTTTCATTTTGAATTTTTCTTAAACTGTTCTCGAAAAAATTTGTGACCAATAATCCATGAGTATTTCGTGGAAATTGTCGATCCACTTTGATCAGCTCCCCTGTAGTCACGAGTTCATAAACATCCACAACCGATCCCCGGTTGATTTCAAATATGGTGGTGGTTTTAAAAGGATAAGGAGAATTGGTCAGATCAAGTTCTGACTCTATCTTTTTCACCTTCTGAACGAGTGAATATTGGATAAGACGGTTATAAAGTCCCTCTGCCTTTTTCTGCCTGTATACATTATCCACCGAACTATTACCCAACCATAGAGCCTTTTCCAGGTTTGTCTCAAAATTACTGGTATCGATTCCGTAGAAATATTGATGGAAAAGTTCAAGGTGTGCCAGGGCTTCTACTTCCAGATTCTCCCTTTGATTCGTTAACTTTAGTGGAATGACAGAGCCATCTGTATTGACAGCGAACATGCTGTTCAGCATCTTCTGGTTCATATCAAAAACGGACCATAGTGAAAATGCACTGCTGAGAAAAGCGGCAACTACAGTAGTTATCACTATGATCCTATTGATTTTAAGTACCGAGTAAATATTTTTATAAGGTGTTTTCATTTCATTATTATTTATTGATCAGGAACTGAAGATCCTGAAGGTAAAAGAGATGGCTCTTCTATATAATTTGAACTTCAGAAAAACAATGAATCCAATTGTTCCTAATTGTACAATGGGAGCGAATACCCCACTCTCAGATCCACCGCCCAACAGATTCCCCCAGAAGTTCGTAATGATCTCCTCGTATAGCAGATTTACAAATACATTCACCAGGAAGAAGGCCGGAACGATCATATAGACCGCAGCATATAATTTAAAAAAGCGATACCCCATCTCCCTGAATTTCTCAAATACTGCCATACTTATCACAAGAGGGAAAAATGCCTGCATCAGGCCCAGTAGAAAAAAACGTTCAGCCAAAAACAGGGGATAAATGAACAGGTCCATCACCCAAAGGAACATTCCCAATATAAATGCAATCACTTTCATAGGGTAGAATGGCGTCACCAGGTATTCATACAACATGCTCAATGCCTTTGTACCTGCTTCCACGAAATTAATATCCTCCTCTACCTCGATTTCCTGAAACTGAAGTGGAAGAAGTGCAGGAGCAGTATTTCTGTACTGTTCCTCTATGGAAACAAGGATGCTGTCAAAGTAGCCCAGGATCTGCGTGGAAAAGATCACTAATAGGACCACCACGAAATTCTTAATAAGCTCTCCCGGACTCAATCCCCAGGTATACCCATCACTGCTTACAGCGCCTTCATTGTACTTCTTGATGATATTTACAAGAAAGAAAAGCACTGCCAGGGCCTTCATTCCGGCAATGGTGTACTGAGAAAAACTACTCTCCTTGATAGTAGTAAAAACAGCATCAACATATTCTAAACCTATTGACAGAAACATCCTCCTTTGCTATTAAAAATTTCCGGACCTGTTGTTCATTTTACTCTGTGCCTCTCTAAAAGAAATTATATTCCTGTAGCGCTTTCTCTTTAGTTCTATCTCCGATACCATTACCCTAGACCGCTCCTTTTGGGCTTCCAGAATCTGTAAGCGTTCCGCATCCGTCATATTGAGGAAGTTGCTGGTGAGCAATTGCTGCATAAAATTCATGTCATCAACAGATCTGTCAATTATAGAGGTAAAGGATTCTGATATACTTTCGATCTCCTCCGCTTTGATATAAGGAGAGTTCAAAATTTCTCTTAGGTCGTTCTGGACCATGTTGTACAGCCTTTGGTTGTTCTCTGTGATTTCCTGAACTGCCTTTAGCTGTTTCACCACATTGTTTACCTTCTCGATCCGTTCTTTTTGCTCCTTGAGAAACTCCACGGTTTTTAAAAGCTGAGTGGTCTGTTTGGCTCCCTCTATTAGAGATTTAGCCAGTGCAATAAAGCTGGTATTGTCATACACCGGCAGCCCCTGGGCACTTACTGGATGGCCAATAAAAAGAACCATCAGTACCATAATCAATTTTGTCTTCATCTTTTTTAGTGTTTGGTTATAAATTCGGTTATTGCTTTTTCCATTGAACCTGTCCTTTCAAAAGATTGCATCAGTTCCTCATTTTCCTTTCCATCAGTCAGATATGCGGCATAAACCTCCTTTGGAACTTCCAGTCTGAAGATGTTGCTCTCCCTCCCGATCTTGATAAACATCTCCGTATATTTCTGTTCCCCTGTAAGTTTGTTCTTGATAGACTTGAGTTGGTTAACATCATGACTGGAAAGGTTCAACCGTTTTTGG
>CBFGYW010000098.1:0-6510 GCA_965653085.1 uncultured Salinimicrobium sp. | reverse complement strand
AATTCAACTGGCCATAGAGGATTTCTCAAAGGGAGGGGAAATGTTTATCAAAGGCCCCCGCAATACCATCAAGTTATTTCCGCTGGGAGAGAAAAAGATGAATATCAAATCCTTCAAAATTCCCAATCCGGTCAATAAGATCGCCTATCGCTTCTTCAGGAAATCCAAAGCCCGGCGATCTTTTGAATATGCCCACGCCCTGCATAACAGAGGGATTGGGACTCCTTATCCTATAGCTTATGCTGAAGATAAAAAAGGAATGGTATTCGGGAAGAGTTTTTACATCAGTGAACAGTTAGACGCAGACCTGACCTACCGAACCCTGGTGCAGGAGCCTGATTTTCCCGATTCGGAAAGGATATTGAGAGCCTTCACCCGTTTCACTTATTCCCTTCACGAGAGCCAGATAGAGTTCCTTGACCATTCTCCCGGAAATACACTCATAAAGATAAAAGAGGAGGGGTATGATTTCTTCCTCGTAGACCTGAACAGGATGAATTTCGGGAAACTGGATTTCGATGCCAGGATGAAGAACTTTTCCCGTCTTACCAATAAAAGGGAAATGGTCGAGGTTATGGCCAATGAATATTCCAGGATCTACAGCAAAACTGAAGAGGAGGTCTTCGAAAAGATGTGGTTCTACACGCAGGATTTTCAGGCAAAGTTTCAGCGCAAGCGGGCGCTCAAGAAGAAACTGAAGTTCTGGAAAAAATAAAGGGATTCTCCTGAAAAACCTGCAGGGTTTATTTGAACATCCTGTTCATTTTTAGCTTCCTTAGAAAAGGCAGTTTCCTCTTTTCCGGTACCCCATGTCTTGCGATGTAATCCTCCACAGCTTCAACCATTCTCAAGGCTGATTTGCCGTCGTGGTAGGGATGATACTCCTGAATTACCTTAGCCCGCTGCTCCCTGAATGGGTCGTGTTCAAGATTTGCTGAAACTTTTTCAGAGAGTTTATCATAGCTAAGGGAATCCTCCCAAAGTATATTTTCAGAGCTGCTCTTAAAAGTGATCACAGGTTTATCCAGTAACAGAAATTCGTACACCACCGAGGAGGTATCACTTATCATCAGGTCTGCCATTAACAGGAACTTGATGATGTTGGGCTCTTCCTCCACGATCAGATTGGCCTGCTGTGAGGCAAGGTCCTTATACTGGCTAGCGATTTGGGGGTCCATCAGGTCGTGGAATTTGATGAGCACCAGGTATTTTTTATCGGTAGCAAGCCTTTTTATTTCATCCTGTAATAAGGGAGCTGAAGTAAGGGAAGGGGAGAAGGTAGGGGCGTAGAGGATGATCTTCTCTGCCTGGTGCTCCCTTAAAAGCGCTTCCTTTTCTTCGCTGTATTTCTCTTTTTCCCTGCCATAGATATCGAGCTTGGGCCAGCCGGTTTCAATGACCTCAAAATCCCTGTGCTTTGCCTTTAATTCGTCGAACCTTCTGGTGAAATACGGCCCCTGAGTAAGGTACAGGTCGAAGTAATGCCGTATTCTGAAGTGCCCCTTTTTTTCACCCGCAAGTCCGTGGAAGATCTGTACCTTGAGTCCGCGCAGGTAGTGAGGCACTTCATTTCCAGGGCAGAAGATCGCGTCACTTTTAAAACTTTTCAGGTCCTCGATGCTATAGGTGAAAGGCTCTCCGGGAAAGGGGAATTTTCCCTTCAGATTTTCCGTAAGAAACCAGAGGTACTCATGCTCCTTCTGCATTAAGACCTGCATCAGGGGCTCCATGATCCCGAAGGCGTAGGGGTTTTGGCAAAAGAAGATGAACTTCATAGCTAAAAAAGATTGTTTGCCTGGTCCAGGTCTTCCTTGAAATCGATCTCCATACAGCGGAACTGGGAAATATCTACAGCTTTTACCTTGATTCCATCATTTTGAATGGCGAGTTCAATCCCTCTTTCGAAGTAGTCGTTGTCATCGCAGTTTTCCAGCTGAGACACTAGTACTGGCAAGTCCTTCTGGGAGATATAATTTATTCCCACGGCTTCTCCCAGGCCATTCTTCACCTGCTTCGAAAGCTCGTGAACGTAGCCTTCTTTCAAAGTGTATTTCACTTCTTCCTCAGCCACTCTTGAATGATTCACGGAAACAAAAGATTCCTTTTTCCCGATCTCCTGCTTTATTACTTGCAGCAGTTCTGAATCAAAAACCACATCGCCATTCAGCCATAACACATCTTCATTCCTGTTCTTCTGAAGGGCCTTCAGAAGGCTTTTAGAAGTATTTGTAGCATCGAAATACTGGTTGTAGATGTAGGTGAGGTCGGGGAACTTCTCCATGATGAGTTCCTTCTTGAAACCAACAACCACAGAGATATCGTGTTTGTTGAAATGCTCCGACAGATTCTGGATCTGAGTTTCCATGATGCTTTTCCCTCCGTTCAGGGGAGTTAATGGTTTTGGAAAAGGATTGCCCAGTCTTGAGCCTATACCTGCAGCCAGGATGATGATTTTCATGAGGTTTAATTTTGTGTGGTTTGCCTGGAAGATTTCTTCACATTGGTTTCCAGGAAGGCTTTCAGTTTTACGAATATAAGCTTTGGCTGCAGCAGTTCATAGAATTCCGGAGCCTTTTTGAGCAGCTCCTTCTTAGACAGCCTGCCGAAAAGCTCTGGCCGGAAGTCATTCAGGTGCACAGAGACATTTTGTTTCCCGTCTTCATAAATGCTCCAGTTTTCCTTTTTGATCTGAGATGAAAAGATGGCGAAGGTGGGAATGTTAAGGGCTTTAGCCATATTGACAGCCCCTCCTTCATTCCCAATCAAGGCATCGCAATGGGAGGTGAGGGCAATGAAATCCCGCAGGCTTTTTCCGAATAACTCAAAATGAATATGAGCTTGTGTCTCCTTGGAACATAGATCATAAAGTTCGTTCGCTTCCTCAAGCTGCTTCGGAATATAGTTGAACAGCAGCTGGGCCCCGGTTTCAGAAACTATTAAATCCAGAAGCTGGGCCATATACTTTGGGGGATAAGTTTTCTTTCCTGAACTCCCTAAAATGGAGATCATCAGCAGAGGCTTGTCCGGAGAAACCCCTTCCGCCTCCAGTCTTTTCCCTGCAGCAGTCTTTTCTGCCTGGGTTAAATATATCTTCGGTTTAAGTTCCACAGGAAAATCAGAAGACAGCCCCTGGAGGAGAAGCATCCTGTTTTCTATGGCAAACCCGGCGTTTGTAGCGAGCTCCTCCTTCAATTGAAAAGTCCTGGTATAGGCAGGAGCCGTATACCACTTGTAGTAGGAAATTCTCTTTCCGGCTCCCGAAAGGGCAGAGACTATGGCGGAATTCAATTTGGAGTAGACGTCGATTACGACTTCATACTTCTCAGCCTTCACCCGTTTAGCCAGGTCCAAAGTGGATTCTTCCTTTGGTTCGAAAAGCAGCAGCTTATCGATGAAAGGATTGTTTTCCACTACCTGTACTGTATGTTTCTGAATAAGGTAATGCAGTTCTCCCTGCGGGTATTTCTCCCTCAGGGCTTCAAAGAGGATAGAGGACGTAAGTACGTCTCCTATCATTTTGTTCTGTATTACCAGTATTTTCAAACTGAAGAGATCTGGAGGTGATTAAACTGCAACATTGTATTCCCTTAGCGCATCGTTAAGGGAAGTCTTCAGATTGGTGCTTTCCTTGCGTTTTCCGATGATGAGGGCACAGGGCACCTGATATTCCCCGGCTGGGAATTTTTTGGTATAACTTCCGGGAATAACTACCGAACGTGCAGGAACGATTCCCTTCATTTCCACGGGAGTATCTCCGGTTACATCAATTATCTTGGTGGAAGCCGTAAGTACGACGTTGGCTCCCAGTACTGCCTCTTTTTCCACTTTTACACCCTCTACAACGATACTTCTGGACCCGAGGAAGGCATTGTCCTCAATGATCACCGGAGCAGCCTGTAAAGGCTCTAAAACGCCTCCGATTCCGACTCCCCCACTGAGGTGAACATTCTTCCCTATCTGGGCACAGCTCCCCACGGTGGCCCAGGTGTCGACCATGGTGCCTTCATCTACATAGGCTCCTATGTTCACGTAGCTGGGCATCAGGATGACCCCGCTGGAGATATAAGCTCCGTGTCTTGCGACTGCATTGGGAACCACGCGGATTCCTTTTTCCTTATATCCTCTTTTCAGGGGCATCTTATCGTGGTATTCAAAGATCCCGGCTTCCAGGGTTTCCATCTTCTGAATAGGGAAATACAGCACTACTGCCTTTTTTACCCATTCATTCACCTGCCAGCCTTCCGCAGTGGGTTCTGCCACTCGCAGTTTTCCTTCATCCAGAAGAGAGATCACCTTCCTGATGGCATCGATGGTCTCCGAATCCTGAAGCAGATCCCTGTTTTCCCAGGCTGCTGAAATTCGGGCTTCTAATGTTTCCATTCCTTCAAATTTAAGGGGCAAAGATAATAGCTTCAGGCCAATTATTGGAGCGATTCAATTTAAACCTTACCTTTGCCGAAAAAGTTATGGCGAGGATCCTGGCAATAGATTACGGCAGCAAAAGAACCGGAATTGCGGTTACCGATGAGCTGCAGATCATCGCTTCAGGTCTTACAACTGTCCCGACTAAAGAGCTGCTCGATTTCCTTGAAAAATACTTTTTAAAGGAAGATGTGGAACTTGTTTTAATTGGTGAGCCTAAACAAATGGATAATTCTGCTTCTCAAAGTGAGGTGGGTATCCAGGATTTCCTGAAGAAGTTCACAGAGAAGTTTCCGGGGAAAGAGCTGAAAAGAGTGGATGAAAGATTTACCTCCAAAATGGCTTTTCAGACAATGATAGATAGCGGACTGAAGAAGAAACAGCGCCAGAACAAGGGCCTGATTGATGAGATCAGCGCGACAATAATCCTTCAGTCTTATTTATATAAATAAGAATCAGGCAATGTAGTTTTGAAGAGATACAACCTCTCCATTATTCATTATAAATTATACATTACAATATGGTTTTACCAATAGTAGCATACGGAGACCCTGTTCTTCGGAAAAGGGCAAAGGAAATAAATAAGGATTATCCGAAACTGGAGGAACTACTTCAGAATATGTGGGATACGATGTACCACGCCTACGGAGTTGGAATTGCAGCACCTCAGATTGGATTGCCCATCCGGGTCTTTGTTGTGGATGCGACCCCTTTTTCAGAAGACGAGGAACTTTCAGAAGAGGAAAAGACCGAACTCAAAAATCTGAAGCAGGTGTTCATCAATCCTAAGATCCTGAAGGAGGAAGGCGATGAGTGGGCTTTCAATGAAGGCTGTCTCAGTATTCCCGATATCAGGGAAGATGTCTTCAGAAAACCTGATATTACCATTGAATATCTGGATGAGAATTTCGTGAAACATACCGGTACCTTTACCGGACTTTCTGCCCGGGTCATCCAGCACGAATACGACCATATCGAAGGAATTTTATTCACAGATAAACTTTCCTCCCTGAAAAAGCGTTTGATCAAGGGAAAACTGGCAAACATAGCCAAAGGGAAGATCAACGTGGATTACCGCATGCGCTTTCCCGAGATCAAAAAAGCGAGATAAATAGTTTTGAATATTAGGGCAGAGGTTGCATATTTGCCCTCCACAATTAAAGAATATGGAATTAGATAAAGTATTGTCAATTTCCGGGAAACCGGGTCTATACGAGCTGAAAGCCCAAACCCGTGGCGGTTTTGTGGCAGAATCAATGCTTGACGGAAAAAAGATTTCAGTTAACATTCGCCATAATGTAAGCCTGCTGAGCGAGATTGCTGTTTATACCTACACCGATGAGGTGCCCTTAAGGGATATATTTCAGAAGATATACGATAAGGAGAACGGGGGAGAGGCTGTGAGCCACAAGGAATCCAAAGAAAAGCTTGAGGCCTATTTCGCCGAAGTGCTTCCGGAATATGATGTGGACCGGGTGTACATCAGTGACATTAAGAAAATCCTTCAGTGGTATAACCTTCTTGTCAGTAAAGGGGTTACCAAATTTGAGAAGGCTGAAACAAAAAAATCAGACGAAGAGGAAGAATAACTTTTTCGAGGTCGATCCTCTGAAAAACATCCTGAAAGCTGAATTGGAAGCATGAATTCTAATTCAGCTTTTTTTATTATCCGGTTTTTCCTCAAAGCTTCTTAACTTGCTGCTTTAAACAAAAATCCATGAATTCCCGAAAAGAACAGCTCCAGGCCTTCGACCGACTTTTAACAATTATGGATGAGCTCCGGGAGCAGTGTCCGTGGGATAAAAAGCAAACCATGCAGACGCTGCGGCATCTTACCATCGAGGAGACCTATGAGTTGGGGGATGCCATCCTGGACAACGACCTGCAGGAAGTTAAAAAGGAGCTGGGAGACCTGCTGCTGCATATAGTTTTCTATTCTTGCATCGGCAGCGAAACCAATGATTTCGATATTGCCGACGTCGCAAATGAGATCTGCGAAAAGCTCATCCACAGGCACCCGCACATCTACAGCGATACCAAGGTGGAAAACGAAGAGGATGTTAAACGGAACTGGGAGAGTCTAAAGCT
>CBFGYW010000097.1:0-6533 GCA_965653085.1 uncultured Salinimicrobium sp. | reverse complement strand
TGAAGGAAGAACAGCATCACGAAGGCTACCAGCCCCACCGCGATGAAAAGATCCTTTATAACGGCATTTGCGGCCGCCAGGGTGAATACGGAAGAGTCGTTTGCCAGCTCGATCTGTATCCCCTGTTCTGCATACAGCTGTTCTATCTCTGCAATTTTCTCCTGCACCAGCTCACTTACCGTCACGGCATTTGCCTCGGTCTGTTTCTGGACCTGCAGCAGGATGGTGTTCTGCTGGTTGATTCTTGCGATCTTCTCGACCTCCTTCTGGGTATCCTGTACTTCGGCTACATCTGAAAGCCTGATGTCACGCCCTTCCTTGGAGGAAATCACGAGGTTCCTGATCTGGTCCACGGAATTGAATTTCCCCGCCAGTCGTACCAGAGTAGTGTTTTCACGGGTCTGGATGTTTCCTGTTGGGAAGTCCATATTGGAAGCAGCAATGATCTGCTGTACCTGGGGAATGGTAAGGTCGTATCCGTCAAGGCGCTTGGGATCCAGATTTATCCTGATCTCCCTTTCCTGGCCTCCGATGATATTGACCTGTGCTACGCCGGAGATACGGGAGAATTCCGGCTGGATCTTTTCGTCTATTAGGTCGTAGAGTTCATTGCTGGAAAGGTTTCCTGTGACTCCCATACTTACCACCGGCAGGTCGGAAAGTGAAAACTGCGACAGGGAGGGTTCCTCTATATCCTCGGGCAGTTCTGAACGGATGGCGTTGATCTTCCTCTGAGCGTCATTCAGGGCATAATCCACATCGGCATCGTTGTTGAACTGGATGATTACAACGGAAAGGCTTTCAAAGGATTTCGTCTGGATCTTCTTGATATTTTCAAGGGAGGAGACCGCATCTTCTATTTTCGTCGAAACCGTATTCTCCACCTCGGCAGGGGCAGCCCCCGGATAGATGGTGGAGATGGTGACTACTTTTATCTCAAATTTTGGGACCAGCTCATAGCTTAGCTGACTGTAACTGAAAAGTCCGCCAATCACTATCAGCACCAGCATGACGATGACCAGGCTGGGACGTTTTATTGATATTTCTGCTAATTTCATCTTTTCTCTTTTATTCCAGGATCCTTACTGCGGTGCTGTCGACAAGGTTGATCTGTCCACTTACAACCACCTGGTCTCCTGTTTCCAGGCCGGCAACCACTTGTACTTTCTCTCCGTAGTTCACGCCTGCCTGGATGCCGGTAAGCAGGGCTTTTCCATCTCTGATTACAAATACCTTGTTATCGCTCACACTTCCCACGAAAGCTTCCCTTGGGATGGTAAGGACGGTCTGGGTACCTTCCCTGTTAAAGACAGCGGTGGCATACATTCCGGCACGTAATCTTCCGTTGGCATTGTCCACAGTGATCTCTACCGGAAATTTAAGGGCTCCATTGGAGGCGGGGGCAATAAAGCTGATGCTGCCGGTGAGGGTGTCGGCGGTGGCGCTTGGAAGTACTTTTGCGGTGGCTCCTTTTTCAAGCTGACTCACCACTGCTTCATCCACTTCCACCCTTAGTTTCAGGCTGGAAATATCAACAACCTCTAGGATAGGGGTTCCGGGACCTACCACGGTACCCACTTCCACCAGTTTTCTGTTGACAATCCCATCCACCTTGGAACGGATGCTGGTATCGCCGGAATTAAGAGTTGCAGACTGATAGCCGGCTCTGGCATTCTCCACCTGCAGGCGGGCCTGGTCCAGCTGAACTGCTGTTACTCCTCCCGTTGCAAAGGCTGCTTCGTATCTTTTCAGGGTGGAGAGAGCATTGTCCAAGACCGCCTTGGCATTTGCCACATTTACATTGATCTTGTCTCCGGACAATCTTGCAATCACCTGCCCCTTTTTAACACTGCTGCCCTCTGCCACGTAGATCTCCACTACCTGTCCTCCAAGCTCTGCAGCTATCTGGGCCTGGGTTTCCGGCAGGAAAGTTCCATTCACACTGAACTGTCCGCTGATCTCCTCTTTCTTTACGGGTGCAACCCTAACAGCGACTTCAGAATTCGTCTGCGCCACGATATCCAGTTCTGCCTGGTTCTTCCTCTTGTTGTTCTGAAGTATCAGGAAGAAGGCTACTGCAACGCCAAGAAGGGCTACTATGGTTATTATCGATTTCTTTTTCATGTTATAGAGCGTTTTCATTTAAGGTTCTTAGTTTTCCCTGCGATTTTAAAAGTTGAATTTCTGCCAGCTTATACTCCAGCTGGGCGTTGGTAAGGTTGTTCCTGGCATCCTGCAGGTCGCGCTCTGCATCCAGAAGGTCGTTGAGGCTGGCAAGTCCCAGGCTGTAATTGTTCTGCGTATCCTGAAGCACTTCCTCTGCCAGGGAAACATTCTCCATTTGGTTGGCAATGGTGATCCCGCTGTTTTCAAGCTGCGCCACGGCATTGGAATGTGCCAGCTGCAGGGCCAATACGGTTTCTTCTTTATCGGCTTCTGCCTTTTCAATTTCTATCTGGTCCTGTCTGACTCTGGATCTGGTGGCAAATCCGTTGAAGACCGGAATCTGGATGCTGATTCCTACGGAAGAAAGATCAGACCAGAAGACGCCTTCATCTGTCCCGTTCCATAAGGGAACTTTGTCTCCCTGTCCAAGATAACCGTAGTTGGCAAAGAGGGATGCTGAAGGGTAATATTCCGCCTGGCTGGCTTTTTTCTGAAAGTTCAGCAGCTCAATCTGCTTGTCGAGCAATCTGATTTCAGTTCTGTCAGTAAGATTTTCTGAATTTGCTTCCGGAAGGAGGGCAGGAGCGAAGCTTTGTTCCGGAAGGGCGATAGGCTGATCTATGGGCATACCTATCATGAATTTAAGGGCATTCTCACTCAGCTGAACAGCATTGAGCAGCTGCTGGCGGCTGGCCATAAGATTGTTCAGGGCCACACGGCTGCGGTCGTAGTCAATTTTCTTGGCCAGGCCTGTTTCAAAAAGCCCTTTTACCACTCCCACGGTCTGTTCAGTGAATTCGAGGTTGGTGACCAGGTTGTCCAACATCTGCTGTGCCTGGTATACCTGATAATACGCAGTAGCCACCTTTTCTATGACCTGCTCCTCGGTGAGTTCGGCATTGAGAAGGTAGAACTCTTTGGTGGACCTTGCAGCTTTCAGTCCGGTGAAGACAGACTGATTGAACAGCACCTGGGTAAGCTGGGCATTGAGGGTTGAATTCCATTTCTGTCCGAAGGCAACCTTTACGGTCTCACCGGGCATTCCGAACATTTCCCCGGGCAGGACAGTTTCCTGAAGCAGGGGATTGAAAGTGGTGTTTCCACTTACGGAGACGTTAGGCAGGGCATTGGCTCTCACCTCGGCTATCTGTGCATTTCCTTTTGCTACGTCCAGTCTGGCCTTCTCGGCTTCGGCCTTGTGTTCCAGGGCGTAGTTCACCGCCTCAGGCAGCGTTAGAATCGTACTCTCCTGCGCATAGCCAGAGGCTGTAGCAAGCAGGAGGCATAGTAGGATCTTTTTCATTTTTTCGTATGTCATAATATTGTTTTCCGCTAAACGAGGTGCAAAGATAGACGCTAGGAAACTAATAAACAAAAATAGTTTCCTAGTTTATTTTAATTAAAGTGGGGTATAATTTTAGAGCCCTCTGTTCAAGGACCAAAACTTTTATGCTGGCCGAGATCTAAAGATATCTACCTTTTTGGGCGATAATCTTCAGTTTGGTAAGGACTGGTTGGTTGGGGCGAGGGATAACTAGCAGGGTTTACAAAAGACTGGGATCTGAAGATCCCGGCCCGGTTGCGCTGTAATCTGAAGATCACACGCGCAGCAGGAGCTGCAGGATGGCAAACACTGAAGTTGCTTTATTTTAATTCCGAATATTTAAACTGGTGCCTGAAGCTTCTACTTCCTTATTATCATTAAGGAAGAAATCAATACGTCCCAGATTCACTCCTGCCCAGCCTACCTGGTTTATAAGGACATTCCTGCCGGCGCTGTTCTTCGCTGTGGTTGGTTTGGGCAGGAAGGTATGTGTGTGGCCGCCTATGATGAGATCTATGTCTTTTGTAAGGGCAGCGAGTTTCAGGTCGCTGATCTTTTCATTTTTGTACTGATAGCCCAAATGTGAAAGGCAGATCACAAGGTTACATTTTTCCTGCTGTTTCAGCGTAGCTACAGTATCCTGGGCCACTCCAACAGGATCCAGGTACCTTGTCTCCTTATACAGCTTCTTGCCTACAAGGCCTTCCAGTTCTATTCCAAGTCCGAAAACCCCAATCCTTATTCCGTCCCTGACGAACACTTTATAAGGCCTGGTGTGGCCGTCCAGAATGGTATTGGAGAAATCGTAATTGGCAGAGAGGAAATCGAATTCAGCGTGGGGCATCTGAGCCAGGAGTCCGTCTATTCCATTATCGAAATCGTGATTCCCAAGGGTAGCAGCGTCATATTTCATCTTGCTCATCAATTTAAATTCCAGTTCCCCACCATAGAAATTGAAGTAGGGGGTACCCTGAAAGATGTCTCCGGCATCAAGGAGCAGGGTATTCGGATTTTCCTGTCTGATGGCATTGATAAGGGAATACCTTCTGGCCACTCCACCCAGGTTGGGATAGTTGGCATCGTCCATAGGGAAGGGATCAATATGGGAATGCACGTCGTTGGTGTGCAGGATGGTAATATGCTTTCTTTTCTCTTCGGAAGAAAAGGACATCAGGCCAAGGCTCCCCACGGAGGCAAGGGCTCCTGCTGCTGCTGTCTGTTTGATAAAGGTCCTTCTTTTCATCTTATTTTCTGATAAATCTTTGGTCAATAACAGGGGCAATGCTGTCCTTCCTGCTGAAATAGTCAATTAACAGGTTCCGGATCTTGTAATTTAACTCGGTCACCCCGAGATTTTCTGAAAAGAAGCTCATATTGTCGCCCCCCTGTAACAGGTAATCGTTGGTGGCAACAAAATATGTCTTATCCTTCTGAATAGGTTCTCCCTGCACCAGGGCCTTTAAAACATTCCCCTGGCCGTCTATCCATAGCTGCATTCCGGAAATGGGATGTGCTGTGTCAGCTTCAATAAGATAGTCGATCATCTGCTGAAGGTGTTCGCCCTTAAGCTCAGCCACCACCACTTCATTTTCAAATGGCATTACCTGATAGGCGGTACGGGTAGTGATATCTCCCTTGTTGATAGTAGACCTTATCCCTCCGAAATTCAGGAGGACGATATCCAGGTTTTTTCCGGTCCTTTCCTTGAATACAGGCCCTGCAAGTTCCATAACGGCATCTGCCATCATGTTTCCAATGGCGGTATTGAGGTCGCCATCCTTCTTATCCAGGTCGCGCGGGGCGAAGGCAAGGACAGAATCCATTTCCCTGGCTATATGTTCGCGGTAGGGGGCGATGAAGGCCTCGATTCGGGGATCTTCCTGAATGGAATCGGTTATGGTGATCTGGCGGGTTTTCACCTGCGCGACTCCCAGATCTCCCGATTTACAGGAGCTGAGGAAGACAGGGGAAAGGAAAAGCAAAAGGAGGAGGCGCCTCATAGGGTATGGTTATGATTTTGGTGCAAAAATAGGCATTTTTAAGCTGAAAGGAATGGAAGGATGGGCTATTGCTTCGGGTATTTTGTCGTGTCATTTTTTTTCATATGTTTATAAGCTGTTGGCAGTCAATACCGGGAGCCACCAAATAGAGAAAAATGAAAGCAGAAAGATTGCTGTTCGTTTTGTTCCTCCTTCTGGGGGTGCTGTTTGTCATTGGTTCCACGCTGCGTCTGGAGATGATGCTAACCATCAGCAACTTTTTCCTGATCCCATCCTTATTGCTTTATTATCGGTGCCGGACACGAAAGCTGTTCAGGCCCATCGCCTTGGCTCTGGTCCTGTTCTATATCCGGGATGTCTTTCTGAACTATGGGCTCCTCGACAATTATTCCATCATCCTGATAAGCTATCTTCTGGCGATGCTGCTGCTGTTCCTTTGCCTGATAACTGGGTTTGAAAGCTCCAGGGTGCATCCGCTGGAAATAGTATCCTTCCTGATCATGTATGGGTTCCTGACCTTCCTCTTTATTTCCCTGAGCGTGGTGGTCCCTGAGGTGTTGCCGGAAAGGGAATATTCGGCATACCTGTATCTGCTGCTAATGATGTTTCTGCTGGCGGGCAGCTTTACCTCCTATATAATGAGATCCCATATGGCTTCCCTCTGGCTTCTGGTAGCAGCTTCGGCATTCCTGGTTTCCGAAGTATCCCTGTTTTTTAAGGTGTTCATCATCGAGGATTTCAGTGTGAATTTCTTCTATCCTATTTTTCACGTGCTGGCTTATTACGGATTCGTGGAATATGGTCTAAGGCGAAGAAGGGTAGGCTGGGGGAGGTACTTCTGATTCCTTAGTTATTTTACTTCCTGAATAAAACTCACATTTCTTTGGGAAATGAATAGATTTCTGTAGATGTGATTCAATTTTTTTTATATTGCGGTTCATTTTGGGGCAAATGAGAATTAAAATAATTATTGCGTTTCTGGTACTTGTTACCATACTCACCAATGTGGTGTCGGTAGTGGAATCCATATCCTGGTGGAAACA
>CBFGYW010000096.1:0-6553 GCA_965653085.1 uncultured Salinimicrobium sp. | reverse complement strand
TGACTTTTCATACACTGTGAATTTTAGTGTATCGCTATTTTAGGACGGGACATTATTTCAAAAAAGAACGCACCGGGATAATCGGTGCGTTTTTTATATCAGCAGGTATCAGTTCAACTAAAGCACCAGCTCCCGGAAAAGCCGCTGAAGTGTATCGTCAAGTTCACAACACATTCCGGGATGAGGTCTGGAAGTTTGGATAACCGAACTGCGTACTGCCGTAAGCCATCGAAATCTAGAGGGAACATCCATTTGGGCAATGGGACCCGCGTCCTTTTCCCCTTTGCAGATCCTTTCAAAGGATTTTAAATTCAGCTCCAGCTGTTCCATATCAATTTCCTGTGATAACAGTCGGAGTTTGTTTTCATCCAGATGGTAGACCATCTGAAGGAACTTTTTGCTCTTGCAGAAAAGAACGATGCCCACGTTGAGGAACTCTTCCCGTTCGACTCTCGGTACCACCCTTATTACAGCGTATTCATATAAGTGCCTGTCTTGCATTTTGAGCTTCATTTATAAATATTTGGGTATTGGCCAGCCGAAGCAGCAGAAACTGCACGTAAGCCTCTCTAATCTCTTCAGGACTTTCATCGGAGCCTTCCCACATTAACCAGTCTTCGGGAAGAGCGTTGACTACCTCCCTGATCTTTTCTTCCGAAAGCAATTTCCTGCATTCCTCATCCACGTCCTGTAAAAGGAATGCCTGAGGCAGGAGCACGTGGTCCTTTATCAGTGGAAATGGGCTAAGGGCGTGCTTTTCCCTGTTGGTCCATGAATGGTGGAAGTAGAAGGAGGCGCCGTGGTCAATAAGCCATAGCTCCCGGTTCCAGATCAGCATATTGGTATTCCTGAAGGTGCGATCTACATTGGTTATCAGGGCATCAAGCCAGACGATCTTCGAGGCCAGCCTGGCTTCCACCTGAGTTACCACTGGATCGAAGTTTATGGCTCCGGAAAGGAAATGGAGGGCCAGATTAAGGCCCTGGCTCCCCTGCAGCAGGTCCTGGATCTCCTCGTCTCCTTCGGTTCTTCCGAAAGCTTCATCAAGGTTGGCGAAAACCAGTTCGGGAACCTTTAAGCCAAGAGCTCTGGCTATTTCTCCACCAAGAAATTCGGCAATCAGGGCCTTCACCCCATGGCCGGCACCCCTGAACTTCAGGACGTACTTAAAATCGTCGCAGGCCTCTGCCAGAGCAGGAAGGGAACCTCCCTCCCGCAATGGCATGATGTACCGGGTGACGGTTACGGTTCTCAGCTCCGGGATATCATTCATCATTATTTATTTCCATTTATTGGACAGCCTCAAAGTTCGGTATTTTTTGGGAGCAGATTGACGGAAGGCTTAAAAATCAACCCTGAGGTTAACAACAACCGGAATCAGGGGAACAGCCGGTATTCTGAAGTCCCGAAAGCTCTATTTTCGGCTTTCCAGATTTTATTCCCGGTTTCTCCGCATAAACAGTGATACTGAAAATTCCAGTGCGACCTGAATTGAAAGTATTTAACTCTTCCGGATTCAGGTATTTAGAAAGTATATCTTCAGGAATGATAATGGGTTTTTCCTTCTGAAGGGAAATATTACTGAAACCGGCTTCCCTGATAAAGTTCAGATACTCATCCTTCTGGATGGCTCCGGCAACACAGCCGGCGTACATTTCTGCATCCTGTTGTAGGGCAACTGGGAGGTCTCCTATAAGGACAATATCCGAAATACTGAAATGTCCACCAGGTTTCAGGACCCTGAAGATCTCTTGGATTACATTCTTCTTATTTGGAACCAGGTTAAGGACACAGTTGCTGACGATGACATCAGCCACATTATCTGAAACAGGCATTTCCTCAATGTCGCCCTGACGGAACTCTACATTGTTGTAGCCAAGCTTTTCAGCATTTATCCTGGCCTTGTTTATCATGGCTTCTGTGAAGTCAATCCCTATTACTTTACCTGTAACACCTGTTTCGTGACGTGCAATAAAGCAGTCATTACCAGCACCCGAACCAAGGTCAATGACGGTATCACCTTCTTTAATCTGTGCAAACCGGGTAGGAAGGCCGCAACCGAGGCCAAGGTCAGCCTGTGGATCGTATCCCTGCAGGTCGGTATAATCATCGGTCATTATGTTATATACTTCCGTGGAGCCAGCCCCCGATCCGCAGCAGGAGGATTGATTTAATGCCTTATCCTGCTTGGCAATCTGGCTGTATTTTTCTCTAACCAGTTCCTTTAATTCTTCTGAGGTTTTCATATGATTATAATTTAAGTGGTTCTATGTATTCTTTTAATTGAAGGAGTGAATTTTAACAGCAATCCTGGTCATCCCTGGTGGAAAACTTTTCAAACAGAAAGGCAAACAGTTGTTTCACTTCCCGCCATTTCTGTGGTTCAATACAATAGCAGACTGATACCCCCTCGATCGTCCCCTGGATCAACCCAATATTCTTCAGCTCTCTCAAGTGCTGGCTTATGGTAGCCTGGGCTAGTCCCAGTTCCTGAACAAGGTCTCCATTGATACAGGTCTTCGATTCCAATAAATAATGAAGAATGGCTATTCGGGCAGGATGTGCTAAGGCCTTTGCAAGGTTCGCAAGCTCGTTCTGCTCAGGGGTGAAAAGATCTGATTTAGTTACTCCCATTTTCTGTATTGTTTTATATTGCAATATTACGATGAATAAATATATCCTGAAAATAATTTCCCATTAAATTACTTTTTACTGAACATAATCATCGTCTTTAATGATGTCAAAATTGCAGTTCAAATTCAGGCAGACAAATACAGCAAGTGCCCATTATTTGTTTTAATTTTGGGACTCTTCGAAACCTATCCTTTATGAAAGACAACAGATATTACGTAATTGATTTCGACAGTACCTTTACAAAAGTAGAAGCCCTGGATGTGCTGGGGGAGATTTCCCTGGCTTCCGAAGAGAACAGGCAGGAAATCTTAAAGGAAATTTCTGACCTCACCGACAAAGGAATGGGAGGGGAGATCACCTTCAGGGAATCTCTGGAGAAGAGGCTTCAGTTATTGAAGGCGCACCGGAAGCACCTTCAGCCTTTAATTGAAAACCTACGGAAAAGGGTATCAACATCATTTATCCGAAACAAGTCTTTCTTTCAGGAGAATCACGAAAATATCTTCATCATCTCGAATGGGTTTAAAGAATTTATTGTTCCCATTGTCAAGGAGTATGGGATCAGGGAAGAAAATGTCTTCGCCAATACCTTTAAATATGACGAGGAAGGCAGGATAGTAGGGTTTGACAGGAACAATATTCTCTCACGCAATAACGGAAAGGTGGAACAATTGAAATCTGTGAATCTCCAGGGAGATGTTTATGTAATTGGAGACGGATATACAGATTACGAAATCAAGGCTGCTGGACTGGCAGACAAATTTTATGCCTTTACTGAGAATGTGGAGCGGGACAATGTTTTGGAAAAGGCTGACCATATTACCCCCAGCCTTGACGAATTCCTGTACCTGCACAAGCTTAACAAGGTAATATCCTATCCTAAGAACAGGATAAACGTACTTCTATTGGAGAATGTTCATCCCGATGCCCTGAAGATGATGAAAAACGAGGGCTATAATGTCACTACTGTTTCCGGGGCCCTGGATGAGGAAGAGCTCTCAGAAAGAATAAAAGAGGTTTCCATCCTCGGTATACGTTCCAAAACGCAGGTCACCAAGAAAGTACTTGAAAATGCCCAGCGGCTTATTGCTGTCGGGGCTTTTTGTATCGGCACGAACCAGATCGACCTGGAGGAATGTCTGAAAAAAGGAATTGCTGTATTTAATGCCCCCTTCAGCAACACCCGATCTGTAGTTGAACTGGCAATTGGAGAAATCATCCTTCTGATGAGAAACCTTCCCGACAAGATGACCCAGATGCATCAGGGGAACTGGAACAAATCGGCAGGAAGCAGCTTTGAAATAAGAGGTAAGAAACTGGGAATAGTGGGCTACGGGAATATAGGTGCCCAGCTGTCGGTGGTTGCTGAAGCTATTGGCTTCGATGTCTATTACTATGATGTTATTGAAAAACTTGCCCTTGGAAATGCTACCAAGTGTGCTTCCCTGGACGAACTGCTGGAAAAGGTGGATATTGTAAGCCTGCACGTTGATGGTCGTAAAGAAAACTCGAACCTGATAGGCGCTAAGGAGTTCAGCAGGATGAAAGATGGCGTAATCTTCCTCAATTTAAGCCGAGGACATGTCGTAGATATAGAAGCTTTACAGAAGAATTTAACTTCCGAAAAAGTAAAAGGGGCGGGGATCGATGTATTCCCCGAGGAGCCCAAAACCAACGAGGAAGGATTTGAATCTCCCCTGCGCAATCTTCCCAACGTGATCCTTACCCCTCATATAGGAGGCAGTACATTGGAAGCACAGGAGAACATCGGGAATTTCGTCCCCGGCAAGATCATCGAATATATCAATACCGGAAGCACCACCAACAGCGTCAACTTCCCCAACCTGCAGTTGCCCATTCTGGAAAATGCCCATAGGCTTATTCACATCCACCATAACGTCCCCGGAATCCTTGCCAGTATAAATAACGTGCTGGCCAGCCACAATATCAACATTGTAGGGCAGTACCTGAAGACCAATGAGACCATAGGTTACGTTATAACAGATATTAACAAGGAATACGATAAATCTGTGATAAAGGACCTTAAGGAGATCAAGGGGACAATCAGGTTCCGAATCCTTTATTAGGTTTCTTAAAAACCTGTATTAACTAAGGGTAACTAACCCCTAGAAAGGCAAATCCATTTGGGGCAGCCTCTCTCTCTGGCTAAAACGTTTTCGTAAATCCCTGCCAGAGTGCCTTTTATCTGTAAATCGGGCTGCAACGATTTTTTCGGAAGAAAATTTTATTTCAGACTTTCCTTTTTCAGAAGAAATAACTTCACGAATTAAGGTAAATAACTGTAAATCAACATATTAATATTTTAAAAAAAAAATTCACCTTTCTGTAAACTGAGACAGGAAATCGTATACATTTGCCGCTCAAAACAAATAATAATCTTATAAAATGAAAAAATCATTTTTATCTTTTGCTGCTTTTGCAATGGTTTTAAGCTTTACTTCTTGTAAAGAAACTCCTGCTGAAACTACTACTGAAGAAACTACTGAAGTAATCGAAACTGAGATCCAAGAGGAAGAAGTTTCTGAAGAAATCATGGTAGAAGAAGTAGACTCTGTTTCAACTGAGGCAACTGAAGTAGAAGGAGAAGTTACTGAAACTCCTGCTATCTAATTCTGGATTTTCACAGATATTACCAGGAAGCCCGGTCTATTGACCGGGCTTTTTATTTTTATAAATGAATCCGATATTCGTGGGGCTTGTTCCTACGCATCTATAATGCTTGGCCTTCCCTGATCCGTTCTCATCGCTACCCGATTCTTGTCAACGAATAATGCCAGAATCACCAGCAGCCATTGTGCCTGTCCAACCCAGGCTATTGCCTCCACATTTTCTGGCGGCGGGCCTGCCATATTTGCAAACTGGATCAGCAACAGGAAAATTACCAATCCAAGAAATCCATATTTCCCGAAACCGTTTTTTGCGCTCGTAGCTTTTGAATAAAGCCAGACACCTCCGAGGAAGAAAACAGCTTCGGCCAGGATGGTGACCATTGGAAAATTCCACAGGCCAAAGCCAAACTTAGGAGATTCTCCAGGCATTAATGGAAGATCAGGCCTATGAACCAGTAGATCCAGGAACCAGTGACTAAGAACGCAGAGGAAGATGATCAGGCTATATTTCCTGTTCTTCAGGAGCACCTGGGCGAGTAATCCAAGGATTAATGACCAGATGGTCACCATCAAAAAGACTGTGGGAAATGGGATAGTTATAAAAGTCAAGAGGAGTTACCGCTGTAATTCCCGGATAGATACGTACCTGTTCCACATCCAGAAGCAGCAGCGAGGGCCAAAGAAGGTCAAGGAACTGGCTGGCTATCATCAGAGCCCCAAGGGAAAGGGCAGGAGCAAATTTTTTGGCAGCAAATCCAACTCCAAAGTGTGCTATGAACATATTCTTTAATGATTAGTTGATTTGAGAAATAAATTTATAAAATTTCTTTATTCCAAGGGATCTGGTAAAATATGATTTCAGTCATATTTAGCAGGACCAGAGATTCCAACCTTTGGAAACTAAAACTAATTCATGCCTGCATCAGCCTTACACACCTTTCATATTCCTGTCATGGGAATAGCTTTTACTATTGACTCTCCCATTAAGGTAGCCAGATTTGGAATCAACTCTGTGGTCTCTATCATAGAAGACAATCTTATCGAAGTCATGCGCAAACATTATTACCAGAAGATAAATGAACCTTACGTTCCCATCACTACCAGGGAGGAAAATTACAGAGCCAGAAGGGTTACTGACTATCTGAACCTTGTAAACAGGATAGTAAATGAGCAATTCGAGAAGCTGAAAAACTCTGCATTTGAAACTGGTTCTGATCTCGTAAAGTATTTCGAAATGTTACCTGACGGAAGTAGATTGAAAGAAAAGTACCAGCAGCTATTCCACCTAA
>CBFGYW010000095.1:0-6574 GCA_965653085.1 uncultured Salinimicrobium sp. | reverse complement strand
CACCCTGAGCATCGAGGCAAAGAACATGCAACGCTAATTAAATATCTGTTTAATCTGAAAAACGCTCCTGCCAGTGATGGTTTGGAGCGTTTTTTGTTTTTACAGAGGCCAGAAATCCATTCATGAAAAGATCACTCCTCCTTTTTATCCTGCTTTTTTCCCTTCAGGGCTTTGCACAGAAGGAGACCACCACTACCACACATGCCAATGCCACCCAAAACATCTTTATTTCTGCCGGCGAGATCTTCAAAATAAGCACCACCACAGCCCCCGTAGAGTCCATTACCATTTCTACCCACTCCGATGGCGAATACTTCAACCAGATAAGCCTGGACGCCCAGATAGAGGGGGAAACCCTGCTGCTTGATTCCCGCTTCCGGGAAATCCTTCAAAGTGGCTACGACAAGCTGAGCGCCCATAAGGTCTTTGCGATGGAGATCAGGCTGGAGATCCCTGAAAACCTTTCGGTGGATATTTCCTCCAACCTTGCCTCTGTGCACGCTTCAGGAGACTTTAAGAACCTGCTGGTACAGCTGAAATCCGGTTCCTGCTATTTCAGCAGTTTTATTGGAAATGCACAGGTGAACACCTTCAACGGAAACATTGAAGTAGCCACCAGCAATGCTCACATCACAGCGGCTTCCCGCCACGGGAAAGTAGTTTTGCCCCAGGACAATACCGGAAGCCACGAAATGAAACTAAGCTCCATTAACGGGAATATAAGGGTGCTGAAAACTAAATAATATTAGTATTTTTGACTCTTTAACAAAAAGACCCGATGTCCCTAAAGAAAGCTTCCGCGTTAATCGTTCTCATTCTACTCATAGACCAGATCTCCAAATTTTACATCAAAACGAACTTCATGCTGGGAGAAGAGATTCGGGTTTTCGACTGGTTCCGCATCCTGTTCGTGGAGAACGAGGGAATGGCCTGGGGCGCCAAGATCCCCGGGGAATATGGAAAACTGCTGCTCACCAGCTTCAGATTGGTGGCCATCGTCGGAATCGCCTACTGGCTCTGGGATTCGGTGCGGAAGAATGGCTCCAGAATTCTGATTGTCGCCATCTCCCTGATCTTTGCAGGAGCCTTCGGAAACATCATTGACTCTGTCTTCTACGGAATCCTTTTCGACGGCAGTTATCAACAGGTGGCAACTTTCCTGCCCGAAGGCGGAGGCTACGGAACCCTGATGCACGGAAAAGTTGTGGATATGCTTTACTTCCCCTTATGGTCGGGCTACCTGCCAGACTGGATCCCTTTCTGGGGAGGAGAATATTTCACCTTCTTCGAACCAGTGTTCAATATCGCCGACTCGGCTATTACCGTGGGCGTTTTCCTGTTGATCATTTTCAACAAGAAAGCTTTCCCTGCCGAAGAGAAGGCGGATAAAAAAGCTTAAGCCTTTTCCTGAATTCCCTCTTACCCGCGCCCTACCATCTCCGTATATAACAGGGGTTAAACAGGCAGCATAGCCGTAGCTCACCCCTTTGGAAAGCCGTGAAGTGCCTGTTTAATACGGTTATAATGGCTGTTATATAGGGAGATGGTAGGTTTTGAAATGGATGGGGTGACAATTTGAGGGGGATGAGAAAATAAGGTGTCGCTCCATCCGGAGCTCGTAATTGACACATAAGGTGTTTTCTACAAAGGTGTCGCTCCTTCCGGAGCTGTTTATTGAACCATAATGTGTTTTCTACAAAGATGTAGCTCCATCCGGAGTTAAATGTGGAATTGGAATGTTGTTTTCTACAAAGATGTAGCTCCTTCCGGAGCGGGCATCTTTGACCACGGAGTGGTCTTACCTTTGTAGAAAGATATCCCTCTTTTATTACAACCCCGGCGTTGTTGCACCTTTTACATCACGATGTTGTCTGAAAAAAGGCGTTAGGCCACGTTCCTGTCGAAGATCTTTTCAAATTTCTTCAGCTCAATTGGCTTGATCAGATAATCTGTCACCATATTGAAGGATTTGGCGCGCTCCAGGTCTCTTGGATCAATGGAACTGCTTACCACGTAAAGGGTGATCTTCTTGTTGAAGTTGTTCTTGATCTTGATGAACTCGCTTAGGAACTCCCAGCCATCCATTACAGGCATATTCAGGTCGAGAAAGATGATATCCGGAAGGCGGTCTTCGGTGAGGTTTTCCAGGATAGCCTTGAAGTAATCCAGGGCTTCCTTTCCATTCTTGAAGATGATGAGGTTCTGCGAAAGTTTCTTGATCTCGATGATCTTCTTGACAAGGTTCACATATATCTTATCGTCGTCGATGATACATGCCAGTTCGATCTGTTGCATAGCCTTTTAAAATTTGATCTTAAACGTCGTGCCAATGTTCACGGTGCTGGTAACCGAGATCTCACCACCCATGGTTTCCACCTGGTTCTTGGTGATGAAGAGTCCGATACCCTTGGCTTCGGGATGGCGGTGGAAAGTCTTGTACATTCCGAACATCTTGTCGCCCGCCTGGGCCAGGTCAATTCCCATTCCGTTGTCGCTTACCTCCAGGAAACAGTTTCCGTTCTCCCTGTAGGTCTGGATATAGATCACCGGTTTGCGGCCGGTTTGCTTATATCTTATGGCATTGGTGATCAAATTTAGTAAAATACTTTCCAGATACTCCGGAATGTAATTTATTTCGTTCAAAGCATCAAAATCGGCGATGATCTGCGCGTTTTCCCTGTTGATAAGGGAGGAGGTGGAGGCCACCACCACGTCTAGGGCGGCTTTGAAGCTTATCGTCTTCAGTTCCTTTTTCAGTACGGTCTGCCGCGTCACCAGCTCATTCAGCTCCATGATGGCTTCGTCAAGATTTCCTGCAATATGGTCTACATTCAGCAGCAGGTCGAGCTTGTCTTCACTGGTCTTGGCTTCCTTCAGCAGCTGTGAAATGAGGCTGAGGTTGCTGCTGTGCGAGCGGAGGTTGTGGGAGACGATATGGGCGAAGTTGAAGAGCCTGGAGTTCTGCGTGGCGATGATATCCAGGGAATTCTGAAGGTTCAGTTCATTGGTCTTGTTCTCGTCGATATCCTGATAAACCCCTCTTATTCCAACGATCTCCTGCTCGTTGCTGTACACCGGTTTCCCGGTTGCCTTGACCCAGAATTCGCGGTTGTGCAGGGTGAGCATCTTGATCTGCACCATAAAGGGAATCCCGTACTTGGCGCATTTGGTAAACAGGGTCTGGGCCTTTTCCTGATGTTCAGGGGCGTAGAACTTCAGCTTGTCCTGCGGATTGGGTTCGTAATCCAATGGGCAGTCCAGGATCTTCTTGGTGACGTTATCCCAATAGACATTGTCATTTAGAACATCCAGATACCAGCCTCCTGTAGAGGTCATCTCGGCAGTCTCACGGTAGTAGAAGAAGTTTTCCTCAATGGTGTACTGGTCCCGCTTTGCCTGATGGATATTGACGAAGAGCAGTACTGCGGAATCTGACAATCCCTTCTCCCTGCTTTTCAGGTTCCTGCATTCAAACCAGCGGTATTTTCCATTCTCGAGCTTCAGGCGGATCTCCAGGTTGAAAGGCTCTGAATTCAGGCTGAGGTTTTCAAAGTGTTCCCGGAAATCATACCGGTAATCCTTGTGCAGGATGTTGTTGATGAAGTAGCTGAAATTATCTTCTCCGGTCTCGGGATACCCTACCAGGGAATTGAAATGCGGAGACCAGCTGATTTTTTTAGTATAGAGGTTGATCTTCCAAAAAGCAACATCAAAGTCTTCCAGAATGCTGTTAAGTTGAAGTTCGTTAAGCATCACGATTGCTGATTGGTAGGTTTAAAAGTAGAGTATTAACAGAAGTTTTACAAATTTTTATTCTGATATGTTTGGAAACCAAAGTCTGAAGCTCAGAATGCATAGATCCTTTCCGGAGTCACACAGTAATCCATAGGCACATCGCTGCTTAGAATCCCGGGAATCTCAGGTTCGGCTTCAAAGAAGGACAGCCCCACTTTTAGGGTATTCATAGTGCAGGCAGATAAAAACCGGTCGTAAAATCCTTTGCCGTAACCAATCCTGTGTCCGCTCTCATCGAATGCCAGCAGGGGGATGAACACTACTTCAATCTGTTGAGGAGGGATTTCGATCCCGCCCTGAGGTTCGGGGATGCCCCAGGCGTTGTTCTTCAGGATGGTCGAATCGGTGAGCAGGTAATTGGTGAGCCTGTGGGTCTCGAAGTCGCTTTTGGAAAGGACCACGTTCTTATCCTTACCCTGAAGGATGTGCAGCAGTGCCTCAGTATTGATCTCCCTTTTTTCTGAAATGCTGAGGAAAAGGTGGTAGAAGCTGTAATCCCAGATGGGTAGCTGCAGGGTCTGGTTGGCAATCTGCAGGCTGAGGTTTTCTATCTCGTCGGCTGAAAGTTCCTCCCGAAGTCTCTTGTATTTTATGCGGAGCTCATTTTTCATTTCAGTTCTTTCTTCCGGGGTGCCTATTCGTTCATTGCTTCCTCGTCCAGGCTCTTCTGCGCCAGCGAAAGGTGGAAGATCGCATCTCCCTGATAAACGATGGGAGATTCGTTTACATTGATGATATAGCCTTCATTAGGGGCTTTTACACGATGCCTGAGCTTTCCGTAGGGATCGGTGATGGTGGCGATATATTCGCCCTTCTCCACGTGTTTTCCGCAGGGGATCTTGATGTGCAGCAGTCCGCTGTACTTGGCCCTGATCCAGGTGGAATATTCGATGAGCACGGTTTCGGCTACTGCCTCGGGCACCTCGAATTTCGGGCGCAGCATCTCAAAATGGTCCAGGATTCGCATCACTCCTTCCACGCCCTGTTTGGCGATGGTCTTGTTGCTGTCCTTAGACTTTCCGCCTTCGAAAAGAAGTACGGGTTTTCCGAGCCTGTAGCAGGTTTCGCGGTAGGATTTGGTGATTGTTTTAGACATCACCGTGAAAGGGGCGTTGAAGATCCCGGCGTAGTGCAGGGCGTCCTTTTCTCCTTTCTTGATCCTGATCTGCGGGGCGTTGAACCTGCTGGCACCTCCGGTATGGAAATCTATGCAGAAATCGGCAACCGGCAAAATCTTCTGGACGAACTGGTAGGCGAAGCGGCTGGCAAGGGAGCCATTTTTTGTTCCTGGGAAGACCCTGTTGAGATCCCTTCCGTCGGGAAAGTCACGGCTCATATTGAGGAAGCCGAAGATGTTGATGATGGGGATACAGATTACAGTACCTCTTGAAGGTTTGTTGATCTCCTTTACGATGATCTGCCGCACGATCTCCACTCCGTTGATCTCGTCTCCGTGGATGCCTGCAGTAATTAGGACCACAGGCCCTGGTTTGCGGGAACGCTCAATGATGATGGGAACATCCACCGAATTGGTGGTGTAGAGCTTGGCCATATTGAAGTTGATGGTGGCTCCTTTTCCGGGGGGAATTCTTTTACCTAATATTTCAAGAACGTTGTTTTCGTCTATAGAGGCCATCTGGTATTGGTTAAATCGGGGATTGTTGATTCGTTAACTGGATCTACTGCTTCGCAATTTCAGAAAAAATGTGATCGACAAATTAACGAATTAACCCATTAACTCAAACATTCCGTTCAATATAACGGATAATGGTCTTGGCGATGTCTTTTCCTGTAGCAGCTTCGATTCCTTCCAGTCCGGGAGAGGAATTCACTTCCAGGATAAGCGGGCCTCTTGAACTCTGAAGCATATCCACCCCGGCAACTCCAAGACTCATGGCCTTGGCGGCCTTAATGGCTGCGGTTTCTTCCTCATCTGTCAACTGGATTACGGTGGCGGTACCTCCGCGGTGGAGGTTGGAACGGAATTCTCCTTCCTTGCCCTGACGTTTCATCGCCCCAACCACGTGTCCATCTACGATGAAGGCCCTGATATCGGCTCCTCCGGCTTCCTTGATGAATTCCTGGACGATGACCCTTGCCTGGAGTCCGTTGAAGGCTTCAATGACCGATTCCGCGGCATTCTTGGTTTCCGCAAGCACTACTCCGAGGCCCTGGGTTCCTTCAAGAAGTTTAATGATTAAAGGGGCACCTCCCACGTGATCTATGACTTCGCCTACATCTTTTGAATAGTTTGTAAATACCGTTTTTGGCAATCCCAGTCTCGCACGGGAAAGCACCTGCAGGCTTCGCAGCTTATCGCGACTCCTCACCAGGGCCTGTGATTCGGTAGTGGAGAATACGCCCATCATCTCAAACTGGCGCACTACCGCTGTTCCGTAAAAGGTGACAGAGGCCCCGATTCGTGGGATAACGGCGTCGGTATCTTCCAGATGCCTTCCGCGGTAATATATGGAGGGGTGCTTCTTTTCAATAATGAGATCGCATTTCAACGGATCAATAACTTCTACGTGGTGGTGCCGCTTCTTCGCGGCCTCTACCAGGCGCTGAGTAGAATACAGGTTAGCGTTCCTCGAAAGAATTTTTATGTTCATTGGGTCTTGGCATTGAAGGATACATCGAAATATTCGGTATCGACTATGAATTTTTTGGTTAAAAATTTGCGTCCCAATAACACTGGAAAACGCATTTCCTGGCGGGCCGCCAAAGAAAGTGAAATTTTATAAACGCGATCAAATAATTTTATCTTCGACTGTATCTG
>CBFGYW010000094.1:0-6581 GCA_965653085.1 uncultured Salinimicrobium sp. | reverse complement strand
GTAAGGCCTTCAAACGTATTCAGGATATCTTCCTGCTCCACAAAGGCCATCTCGCAGTCTATCTGCATGAATTCCGGCTGGCGGTCTGCCCGCAGGTCCTCGTCGCGGAAACATTTCACGATCTGGAAGTATTTATCCATTCCGCCCACCATAAGCAGCTGCTTAAAAGTCTGGGGCGACTGTGGAAGGGCATAGAACTGGCCTTCGTTCATCCGGCTTGGCACCACGAAATCGCGGGCTCCTTCGGGAGTGGATTTTATCAGATATGGAGTCTCAACCTCCACAAAACCTTTGTCAGAAAGATAATTGCGCACCTGCATCCCCACTTTGTGGCGGAACATCAGGTTCTGCTTCACGGGATTCCTGCGGATGTCGAGGTAACGGTATTTCATTCGGATATCTTCCCCACCGTCGGTCTCGTCTTCAATAGTGAAGGGAGGAACTTCAGAAGCATTGAGGATATTAAGTTCAGAAACCAGGATCTCGATATCCCCGGTAGGCATATTGGGGTTCTTGGATTCCCTTTCGATCACGCTGCCCTTCACCTGGATCACGAACTCACGGCCCAGCTGGGTAGCCTTATCCATCATTTCCTTAGGAGTGCGCTGCTCATCAAAAATAAGCTGGGTCACCCCATATCGGTCGCGCAGGTCCACCCAGGCCATAAAGCCTTTGTCGCGGATCTTCTGCACCCACCCGGCGAGGGTAACCTCCTTATTCACATCCTCAATTCGTAATTCTCCACAGGAATGACTTCTGTACATCGTAGTTTCTGTTTTATGAGGGGCAAAAATAAGAAGAAAAATGCGTATCAACTTTTGCAAAGCTCCAAAGTTTGGAAAAGATTCTGCGGGAAAGCCCATAAAAAAAACATCCAGAGCTGCTGCCCTGGATGTTTGATATGTATTAACAAGGTTGGAGGTGAAACTAAACTACCTCCTCCTCGTGATGGATCCTCGTGAAATGTACGGTATCCTCAATGGCATTCAGCATAAAATTATCATCGAGCCCATTGACGATCCAGGTCTCGATCTTCGCTTTCTGGGTAATGGCAGCTGCTGAAACCTTGGAACGCATCCCGCCGGTTCCGTGGGCCGATTTGGTTTCGGAAACCACTTCCCTTTCCAGCTCCCGCAGGTCATTCACCCTTCGGATGGTCTCTGGTTTTTCGGCAGTGATGGATCCTTTTTTATACACCCCGTGGGTATTGGTAGCAAGGATGAGTAAATCCACATCCAGCAGCGCTGCCGTCTGGGCGGCCAGGTTATCATTGTCCCCGAACTGTATTGCCTCGGTCGAGGAGGTGTCGTTTTCATTGATGATGGGGATATAATCATTCTCCACCAGCACATTTACTGTGTTGATGATGTTCTGCCTGGAATCTTCACGATCGAAATCATTAGGGGAGAGGAGGCACTGGGAGGTAAGGAGCCCGAGCTCCCTGAAACTCTCCTGAAAGATTCGCATCAAATGCGGCTGCCCTATGGAGGCGAGGGCCTGCTTTACATCTATATTCTCTCCGCTCCTTTCCAGGTTTACGAACTGCCTGGCTACCGCCACCGCCCCGGAACTGATGAGCACGAATTCATAGTCATCTTTCAGAAGGGCTATCTGCCGGGCGATATCTTCTATTTTCCCCCTGGATATCTGATCTGTCTCCCGGGTTAGGGTGTTGGATCCAAGCTTCAGTAATATTCTTTTTTTCTTTTTGGTATGGGTCATTTTCTGGATTTTGGTGTTCAAATCTGCTGTTTCTGTTTTCAAAAATTTATCTGATCTGTCCATTTCCGTGGATGTACCATTTATTGGTTACCAGGTGCTGCAGCCCAATGGGCCCGCGCTGGTGGAGTTTATCGGTGCTGATGGCAAGTTCTCCTCCCAGGCCTAACTGGCCTCCGTCTGTGAATCTGGTGGAAGCGTTGTGGTATACCGCAGCGTTATCGACATTCTGCATAAATTCCTGGGCTGTCTCCTCATCTTTTGAAATGATGGAGGAGGAATGCCCTCCGGAATATTTGTTTATCCTTGCTACTGCCTCTTCTGAAGAATCAACCATTCCAACAAGAGCCTTATAATCGAGGAATTCCTCATACCAGACATCCTCATTACCTATCGGTTTCACATCCTGCCTTTCCTGCAGGCTTTCGTCTGCCATTATTTCAATGTGGTGTTCTGCAAGTTTGTCATGCAACTGGTCGATAAAAGCTTCTCTGTCGGGAAGCCGGGAATCAATAAGGATCTTATCGACTGCATTACAGGCGGAGATCTTGGTGGTCTTCGCATTGATGATCACCTGAAGGGCAAGATCGGTATCGGCATCCTCGTGTACGTACACAAAGTTGTTCCCGCGCCCACTGACAATCACGGGGCAGCTGGAATTCTTCTTCACAAAGGCTATCAGCTTTTCTCCTCCTCTGGGGACCACCAGGTCCACTTTTTGGGTAGGATTCTCCAGAAAGGCCTGCGTCTGTTTCCTGTCGTAGTTCAGGTATTCCACCCAGTCTGTAGGGATGTTGTTCTCCTGAAGGGCCTGATGCCAGAGCTCCACGATCCTGATATTGGAGTTGAGGGATTCTTTCCCACCTTTCAGCAGGATCCGGTTTCCCGATTTAAAGGCGATGCCCGCAGCTTCCACGGTAACATCGGGGCGGGATTCGTAAATGATAAGGACAGTTCCGAAGGATGAGGTGCGGTTGTACACCTGCATCCCGTTATCGTGGGTGAAGCTGAATCTTTCCACCCCCAAAGGGTCTTCCTGGGAAGCCAGATGCTTCAGGGAGTGGATCATGCCCTCTATTTTCGAGTCATCCACTTTCAACCGGTCTACCATTGCCAGATCGTCTCCTGAATAGTTTTTAAGGTCGATCTTATTTGCTTTTAAAATACTTTCTTTTTCGTTTTCTACAAGTCTGGCCATCGATAACAGCACGTTATTCCGCTGCTCAACGGTTAATACATTGTTCATTCTTTGGTTTTTAATTTATACTTATTTGAACTTCTGCACTAAGTTGTGCAAACACTCTGCCATAGCCCGGATATGGAAAAAAACCTTCGGATTCTTCCCCGAATAAAAGAAAACCGCCTGAAAATATAAGTTTTCAGGCGGTTTTTATTCAGAAGCTGTAATGGTTTTGTCTAGGCTTTCTTCCTCTCTGAGATCTTCACCTTTGCCCTGTTCACCAGGTATAACATCACCGGCACCAGGACCAGGGTCAGGAAGGTGGCGAAGGTCAATCCGAAGATCACGGTCCAGGCGAGCGGCCCCCAGAAGATCACGTTGTCACCTCCAAGGAAGATCTTCGGATCGTAATCCATAAAGAGGGTGAAGAAGTTGATGTTGAAGCCGATTGCCAGAGGGATCAGGCCCAGGACGGTGGTTATGGCTGTAAGGAGAACCGGGCGCAGCCTTGATCTTCCCCCTGCCACGATAACTTCAAAGTATCCTTCTCTGCTCAGTAAAGCTTTGCTGTCAAGCTGCAATTCCTTCCGCTTTCTGTCGATCAGGATCTCCGTGTAATCCACCAGCACAATGGCATTGTTGACCACGATCCCTGCAAGGGAGATGATACCCATCATCGTCATTATGATGATGAAGTCCATCTGAAAAACCACCATTCCAAGGAAAACCCCCGCAAGGCTGAGGAAAACTGCCATAATGATGATGATGGGGCGGGAGATGGAATTGAACTGGGCTACCAGTATGAGCAGGATCCCTCCAATGGCAATAAGCAGTGCCTTCAGAAGGAAACTCATATTCTTCTGCTGCTCCTCCTGTTCCCCGGTGAACTGCAGGCTGATGTCTTCGGGCAGTTCATAGTTATTCAGCTCTGTTTTCAGCTGCTCCACGATGGCATTTCCGTTATAGCCATCCAGCACGTTCGAATAAATGGTGATTACCCGTTTCAGGTCGGGTCTTTTTATCGAACTGAAGGTGGAGGTGGGAGTGGTCTCAATAATAGAGGAAATGGACACCTGGATGATCTCCCCGGTATTCTGGTCCCTGAAGGTGATGGGCTGGTTGAACAGCAGGCTTTCGTTATAGCGGGCCTCCTCATTAAGGCGCACGTTCACTTCATAATCATTGTCCCCTTTCTTATAGGTGGATACCTCTTCTCCGAAAATGGAGCGACGTAAAGTCTGTCCCACCTGGGAAGTTGTGACCCCCAGCTGACCCGCCTTTTTTCGATTCACCCTTACATCCAGCTCGGGCTTGTTCTTGTTGATGTCGATCTTCAGCTCCTCGATTCCCGCAATGTTCCTGCTCTGGATAAAGGAACGGATGTTTTCAGCTTCTATCAGCATCTGGTCGTAATCCTCCCCCTTGATCTCAATATTTATAGGATAACCGGTGGGAGGCCCTGCAGGATCCTTTTCCACAATAATCGAAACTCCTGGGTATCCCTGGACAGCTTCGCGGACTTCAGAGAGTACATCACTGCTTTTTACTCCCCGGCGTTCTGTGAACTCGCGCATGGAGAGGGTGATCTTTCCCCGATGGGGCATCTCGCTTTGGGAGCCCCCATCTGTATACGGATTCCCGGCACCTTCTCCAACCTGTGAGATTGCCGATTCCACCATAAAATTATATCCGTCCTCATCCTCGTATTTTTCGATGGTCTCGAAGATCTTCTGCTCTATCTCCTTTGTGAGGGCATTGGTTTTTGAAATATCGGTGCCTTCGGGATATTCGATATAGGTGATCACCTGATTCGGCTGGTTCTCTGGGAAGAACAGCACGTTTGGCTGAACGATCCCCACGAGTATGAAGGAGAAGATCAGCAGGGCAAAAGTTCCGAAGAAAAAGGCATAGGCTTTCTTCCCTCGCAGGGCATACTTCAGAAATCTCTCATAGGAATCCTCCAGCTTCTGAAGGGCAGTAAACTGAAAATACTTCACCCGCTTCGCCAGGAAATATTTATAGACCCATAGCAGCACCCCGAACAGGATGAGCAGATTTCCTATACCCCTGAGCCCGCCTGAAGGCATCAGGAATCCGGCAACCAGAAGTACCAATCCAAGCCCGCCCAGGATTCCGCTGAGCTTAATGAGTTTTCGCCTGCTCAATTCCCGCTCCTCCGTTTCCATGAATTGGGAGGTGAGCATGGAATTGATGATCAGTGCCACGAATAGGGAAGAGCCGAGGACTATGGAGAGGGTCACGGGGAAGATCATCATGAACTGCCCAATGGTCCCGGGCCAGAGTCCCAGCGGAAAGAAGGCAGCCAACGTGGTCGCAGTGGAAGCGATGATGGGCCAGGCTATTTCTCCCAGCCCCTGTTTTGCGGCCTCCATACGGGACATCCCCTGACTCATCAGGGTATATACGTTTTCCACTACCACGATCCCATTATCCACCAGCATTCCCAGTCCCATCACCAGGGCGAACAGCACCATGGTATTCAGGGTCACGCCCATACTGGAGAGGATGATGAAGGATAGGAACATCGAAAGCGGGATGGCTAATCCCACAAAGAGTGCATTCCTGAAGCCCAGGAAGAACATCAGCACCAGCACCACGAGTATCACCCCGAAGATAATGTTGTTCACCAGATCGTCCACCTGGCTTTCGGTATTGGTGGAAAGGTCGTTGGTAAGGGATACGTGGAGGTTTTCGGGCAGGTTTTCCTCCTGTTCGATCACCAGGAGATCCTTGATCTTGTCGACAGCCTCGATCATATTCTTCCCTGCCCGTTTCTTCACATCGAGCATCACCACCGGCTCCCCATATTCCCTGGCGTAGGTGGTGCGGTCCTTCTCGTGGAAATTGATCTCTGCAATGTCTTTTAAAAAGATATTTCCCCCGTCGCTTTTCACCACCACATTCCGCAGTTCATTGGGATCTTCGATCTCTCCAATAATCCGGATGTTCTTCTGAATTCCGCTGGTGATGATGTTTCCCCCTGAAATGGTCCTGTTTTCAGCACTTACCGCATTAATGACATCGTTGAAGCTCACTTGCGAGGCGCTCATCTTATAGACATCCAGTGCTATTTCCACCTCCATATCTTCGGCTCCCCGAATGCTGGCTTCCTTGATCTCGGGCAGCAGTTCTATGCGTTCCTGAAGATATTCAGCGTATTCCTTCAACTGCTGAACGGTATAATCCCCCGTAAGGTTGATGTTCAGGATAGGCTGTTCTTCAGAAAAGTTCAGCTCGAAGACGTTGGGCTCCACCTTGGCCCCATTATCCATTGTGGGCCAGGTGGTGTTGGATTTTACCAGGTCTACCTTATCCTTCACCTTCTGCTTGGCAGCATCCACATCGACGTCGTCCTCGAATTCCACGATGACCATGGAATAGTCCTGCAGGGTGGTGGAGGTGATATCTGCAACCCCGCCTATGTCCTTGAATTCCTCTTCCAGGGGCTCTGTAATGAACTTCTCGACATCTTCCACCGAGTTCCCCGGATTGATGGAACTAACATAGATCTTGGTCTCAATGATCTCTGGAAAGGATTCGCGGGGCATCGAGTAGTAGGACATCAGCCCTCCTATAAGCACGATGGCCATGATCACATAAACCGTCATCCGGTTGTCTATCGCCCAGGACGAGAGCTTGAATTCCCTGTCTATTTTGTTCA
>CBFGYW010000093.1:0-6612 GCA_965653085.1 uncultured Salinimicrobium sp. | reverse complement strand
CCCCAAGAAGATTATAAGTCTCATTGAACCCCATCTGGTCCATCAGCGTCGCGGCCTGTACACTTCTCCCGCCCGACCTGCAGTACACATAGTAATTCCTGGACTTGTCAAGCTTCTCCAGCTCATCCACAAATTCCTGTCCCTTGTATATATCTATATTTTTGGCCCCGGGAATATATCCTTCCTCTACCTCATCCTGAGTCCGCACATCCAGCAGCACAGCATCGGGATCATTTTTAAGTCTTTCCTTAAATTCTTCTCTGGTTAAATCTTTCATCGTTGTCGTTTTTATTGCACTTCCTACAAAGATAAGAACCTATTTCGGGAAGTGCAGCTTTTCCCTTTCAGCTTTTTTTCCAGAAAAAGTTTGTTCAGAAAAATTTCCCACTTATATTTGTCCTTTATGAAAAATCAAACTGTAAATACCTGGTGGTGGAATAGCTTACGTCATTCGTCGTGAGAGAGACCTCCTGTATCCAATATACAAAGGCTTGTCAATCACGACAAGCCTTTTTTTATGCTGAAAAATCACTGTAATGTACAAGCTGAAAACCACATATAAGAACCTGCTCGCCGACACCATCACCCCCGTGAGCGTCTATCTGAAGCTTCGGGACAGGTTTCCCAACAGCCTGCTGCTGGAGAGCAGCGACTACCACGCCAACAGGAACAGTTTCTCCTATATCTGCTGTAATCCCATTGCTTCTATCAAGGTTGAAAATGAGCTGATCACAGAAAAATTCCCTGATGGTTCTGAAGCAGTGACACCTATCACTACTGGCGTTGATCTTCCTGAAAAGGTTAACAGGTTTGCACAGAAATTCGAGGTGGAAGATTCGGGTTTCAGGTTCATAAACAATGGCCTGTTCGGCTATATTGCTTATGACGGGGTGCGTTATTTCGAAAAGCTCTCCCTGCAGAAGAAGTCCGAAGACCTGAAGATCCCGGAGCTGTTCTATGCGGTCTACCAGAATATCATCGCCATCAACCATTTCAACAACGAAGCCTTCATTTTCGACCACTCCTACACCGACCAGAGCAACCTGGAGCAGATAGCCCAGCTGCTGAAGGCTCAGAATATCGCCACCTATCCCTTTTCCCTGGAAGGTGCGCCCTATTCCAATGAAACCGATGAGGGATATATCGAAAAGGTGAAGCTTGCAAGGCAGCATTGCCATCGTGGGGATGTCTTTCAGCTGGTGCTTTCAAGGCGATTCTCGCAGCAGTTTAAGGGCGACGAGTTCAACGTCTACAGGGCCCTGCGCCACGTGAACCCTTCCCCTTACCTGTTCTATTTCGATTACGGGGATTTCAAGATCTTCGGCAGCTCTCCCGAAGCCCAGCTGGTGGTAGAGGATTCCCAGGTGGAGATCCATCCCATTGCAGGCACCTATAAGCGCACGGGAAATGATGAACAGGATGCAGAACTTGCCAGGAAGCTGGCGCTGGATTCCAAGGAGAATTCGGAACACGTGATGCTGGTGGACCTGGCGCGAAATGATCTCAGTAGACATGGTTCCGAAGTGAAGGTGGAGACCTTTAAGGAGATCCAGTTCTTTTCGCACGTCATCCACCTGGTGAGCAAGGTAACCGGAACGAAGAAGGACAGCACCAGTACGATGCAGATCGTTGCAGACACCTTTCCCGCAGGTACCCTTAGCGGGGCACCCAAGCACAGAGCGATGGAGCTGATAGAGAAATATGAATCCGTAAACCGCGAATTCTATGGCGGAGCCATCGGCTTTATGGATTTCAAAGGAAACTTCAACCACGCCATTATCATCAGGACCTTCCTCAGCAAGAACCATCACCTGCATTACCAGGCGGGAGCAGGGATCGTCGCAGATTCCAGGGAAGAGAACGAATTACAGGAAGTTTATAACAAGCTCAGCGCCCTTGAGAAGGCCCTGAAACTTGCAACAGAAGTATAACTATGGAAACAGACAACAATAAGCCGATTCAACCCAGAGTACTGGTGGTCGACAACTACGATTCCTTCGTGTACAACCTCGTACACTATCTTGAGGAGCTCGACTGCGAGGTAACCGTAAAGCGAAACGACGAGATAGAACTGGAGGAGATCGGGGACTATGACAAAATCCTGCTCTCTCCGGGTCCAGGGATCCCCGATGAGGCTGGAGCCCTGAAACAGATTATCTCCCGTTACGCAGCTTCTAAAAGCATTCTGGGGGTATGTCTGGGACAGCAGGCCATAGGAGAGGTTTTCGGAGGAAAACTGCAGAACCTTTCTGAAGTATTTCACGGAGTCTCCTCCCGAATAAAACTCACTGTAAGCAACGAACCCCTCTACCAGGATCTTGGGCAGGAACTGGAGGTTGGGCGCTATCACTCCTGGGTGGTAGACAAGGAACTTCCCGCCTGTCTGGAAGCCACTTCTTTCGATGAGAACGGGCAGGTGATGTCCCTCAGGCATCGCGATCTTGACGTGCGGGGAGTACAGTTCCATCCCGAGTCGGTACTGACGCCTATGGGAAAGAAAATAATCGAGAACTGGATCAGGATCCCTTTTCAGAAACAGCAGGAAGAGGAGAACCTGGAGATCCATTTTGAATAACGCACAGAACCGATGAAAGAACTACTGAACAGATTAATAAACCACGAGACAATCTCGAAGGAAGAAGCCAGGCAGGCCCTGATCGCTATTTCCACAGGAAACTTCAACGAGAACCAGATCGCTGCCTTTCTCACGGTGTATATGATGAGAAGCATCACCATCGAGGAGCTCGAAGGTTTCCGGGACGGGTTGCAGGAACTCTGTCTAGCCGTTGACCTGAGCGAATATAACCCCATAGACCTCTGCGGAACCGGGGGCGACGGGAAAGACACCTTCAACATCTCGACCCTGGCTTCGTTTGTGACTGCGGGAGCGGGCGTACAGGTTACCAAGCACGGAAACTACGGAGTTTCCTCCAGCTGTGGCAGCTCCAACGTGATGGAATATCTGGGGATTAAGTTCAGCAGTGAGAAGGAGTTCCTTCAGAAGAGTCTGGACAAGTCGGGCATCTGTTTCCTGCACGCGGCTCTTTTCCATCCCGCAATGAAGAAGGTTGCCCCGGTGCGTAAGTCGCTTGCTGTCAAGACCTTTTTCAATATGCTGGGACCAATGGTGAATCCTGCCTTTCCGAAGAACCAGGTGGTGGGGGTGTACAGTCTTGAGCTGGCAAGAATGTATGGATATTTGTATCAGAATACTGATGTCAACTTCAGCATTCTCCACGCCCTGGATGGGTATGACGAGATCTCGCTGACGGGAGGTACCAAGCTTATTTCCAATAATTCTGAAAGTCTGCTGGAGCCTCAGGACCTGGGGCTGATACCTCTTAAGGCAGAAGAGATCTCAGGCGGGAACAGCATAGAATCCGCTGCAGGTATCTTTTTAGAGGTGCTGAAGGGAGAGGGTACCCTGGCCCAGAACAATGTAGTTTGCGCCAACGCAGGGATTGCTATTGCAACTGTAAAGAAAATAGATATAAAAGAAGGCTTCGCCCTGGCGCAGGAATCTCTGGTGAGCGGGAATGCTCTGGCCTCGTTCAAGGCGTTGCAGGAGTTGAGTTACGGGGAGGCCTAATGTACGCTGCCCCTGTTACAACGTTTCGCTGCGTGTGCGTCGCTGCACTTATTACAACGTTACGCTGCGTGTGCGTCGCTGCGCTTATTACAACGTTACGCTGCGTGTGATCTTCAGATCACAGCGCCATACGGGCGGGAATCTTCAGATTCCCACAGCGGGCTACGCCAATCTGAAGATTGGCGCCCCGTGGGGCTGCGATCTGAAGATCGCGCCCAGCAGCTCCCGCAGGGCTTGAAATTCGAGGCGTTACGCTGCGTGTGATCTTCAGATCACAGCGCCATACGGGCGGGAATCTTCAGATTCCCACAGCGAGCTACGCCAATCTGGAGATTGGCGCCCCGTGGGGCTGCGATCTGAAGATCGCGCCCAGCAGAGTTAAGTAAGTAACCGCTGTTACAAATAGAATTTGAACAAAACACAAAATGAACATACTAGATAAAATAGCCGCAGACAAACGCGAAGAGGTCGAATTAAAAAAGGAGCTCCTCCCCCTGGACGTGCTTCAGATCCTGCCCTACTACCACAAACCCTGCATCTCTATGAAGAAGAGCCTGCAGCAAGGTTCCGGGATCATCGCAGAATTCAAAAGAAAATCACCCTCCAAGGCAGATATCAACCTGAAAGCCGAGGTGGAGGATATAACCCTTGGCTACCAGTCGGCGGGAGCTTCCGGGATCTCTGTCCTTACCGATGAACCCTACTTCGGGGGCACCCTCGATAACCTTTTATTGTGCCGGGACCTGATCGATCTGCCCATCCTTCGAAAGGATTTCATTATCGATGAATATCAGGTCTACGAATCCAAAGCCTTTGGGGCAGATGTCATCCTGCTGATTGCCGCCCTGCTCTCCCCGAAGCAGATCCAGCAGTTCACCAAAACAGCAAAACTCCTCGGACTCGAAGTTCTGCTGGAGGTCCACAATGGGGAAGAGCTGGAAAGATCGCTGATCACCGGAATAGACCTGGTGGGAGTGAACAACAGGAACCTGAAAACCTTTGAAGTCGACCTTAATACCAGCAAAACGCTGTCAGAAAAGATCCCATCCGAATACCTGAAGGTTTCAGAAAGCGGGATAAGTGAGGTTTCGAGCATCAGGGAATTGAAGACCTTTGGCTATGAAGGTTTCCTTATTGGGGAAAACTTTATGAAAACCGAAGATCCGGGTAAAAGCGCCTTGGAATTCATAAAAGCATTAAAGGTATGATCAAGCTGAAAATCTGCGGGATGAAGTTCCCCGACATTATCCAGCAGGTGGCAGCCCTGAAGCCTGATTACCTCGGGTTCATCTTTTATAAAGGCTCCCCCCGTTTTGTTGATATTGATATTCCCACTTTACCTTCAGCTTTGAAGAAAACGGGAGTATTTGTCAATGCCCCCCTCCCCGAGGTCATTGCTGCCGTCAAAAAACATCAGCTGCAGGCAGTGCAATTGCACGGGGAAGAAAGCCCTCAATTTTGCGAGGCTCTAAGGCAGGAATTCCCGCAGCAGCAGCTGGAGATCATAAAAGTCTTTTCGATAACGGAAAGGCTGTCTAATGAGCTCCTGCAGCCTTATGAAGGGAAAGTTGACTTTTTTCTTTTTGACACCTCGGGAAAGACCAGAGGCGGGACGGGAAGGAAATTCAACTGGGAGGTTCTTCTGCAGTATGACTCCCCCACTCCATTCTTCCTCAGCGGGGGAATAGGCCTGGAAGAAGCAGATAGCATTATAGAACTAAAACAGCAGCTTGATTCCCGCGGACTGGGGCAGCTGCTCTACGGAATCGATGTAAATAGTCGCTTTGAGAGCGAACCCGGAAGAAAAAAAATAGAGGACCTGGAGGAATTCAGAAGAAAGCTGGAGCAGGTCCTTCAACCAGATACACACAAGAACAAATGACATATCACGTAAACGAAAAAGGCTACTACGGCGACTTCGGGGGCGCATTCATTCCCGAGATGCTTTATACCAATGTGGAGGAGCTGCGCTCGCAGTACCTTCAGGTAATGCAGGAGGAGAGCTTTCAGGAGGAATTCAAACAGCTGCTGAAGGATTATGTGGGTAGGCCTACGCCCCTGTATTTTGCCAAGAGGCTGAGCGAAACCTACGGAACGAAAATCTATCTGAAACGGGAGGACCTCTGCCATACGGGTGCCCATAAGATCAACAACACCATCGGACAGATCCTGATGGCGAAGCGCCTTGGCAAGCACCGCATCATCGCAGAAACGGGAGCAGGACAGCATGGAGTTGCAACCGCAACGGTGTGCGCCCTGATGGGACTGGAATGCATCGTATATATGGGCGAGGTCGATATTAAAAGACAGGCCCCTAATGTTGCCCGAATGAAGATGCTGGGCGCCAGCGTGGTTCCCGCTATTTCAGGCAGCAAGACCCTGAAGGACGCTACCAACGAAGCTATCCGCGACTGGATCAATAACCCCGTCGACACCCATTATATCATCGGTTCGGTTGTTGGACCACATCCCTATCCTGATATGGTGGCCCGCTTTCAGAGTGTCATTTCAGAAGAGGTGAAACTTCAGCTGAGGGAAAAAGAGGGTAAGGAATCTCCCGACCACGTGATCGCCTGTGTTGGCGGAGGGAGCAACGCTGCGGGGCTCTTCTACCACTACCTGGACCAGAAAGAGGTGAATATCATTGCTGTGGAAGCCGCTGGAAAGGGAATCGACAGCGGGGAAAGCGCTGCGACCACCATCCTGGGCACCGAGGGCATCATCCATGGGAGCAAGACCCTGCTGATGCAGACCCGCGATGGGCAGATCACTGAACCCTATTCCATTTCTGCGGGACTCGATTATCCGGGGGTAGGCCCCATGCACGCAAACCTGTTCAGGACAAAACGCGCCGAATTCTTCTCCATCACCGATGAGGAGGCGATGCAGGCGGGCCTGGAGCTTTCCAAGACCGAAGGCATCATCCCCGCCATCGAGTCGGCTCACGCACTGGCTGTTCTGGATAAAAAGTCCTTCGGAAAGGACGAGATCGTGGTCATAAACCTTTCCGGAAGGGGGGATAA
>CBFGYW010000092.1:0-6613 GCA_965653085.1 uncultured Salinimicrobium sp. | reverse complement strand
CGGGAATTATTTAAGAAAAGCCTCTGGGTACCCAGGTACTGAGGGCGGGTAACTGTAAAGGCCTGTGCTGTATTGTTATTGTTTCCTCTTCATTTTTTCAGATATTTGCGGAACAGAAATTATACCATGGCCCAGAAACCTTCCATTCCGAAAGGAACCCGTGATTTTTCCCCTTCGGAAGTCGCTAAACGCAGTTATATCGTAAGAACCATTCAGAACCAGTTTCAGAAATTCGGTTTTCAGCCCATCGAGACTCCCAGTTTTGAAAATTCAGAAACCCTTATGGGAAAATATGGCGAAGAGGGGGACAGGCTTATCTTCAAGATACTGAATTCTGGGGATTTCCTGAGCAAGTCCGATGCCAAAGCCTATGCTGAAAAGGACAGCTTACGCATCACACCTTCCATCAGCGAAAAAGCCCTTCGGTATGATCTTACCGTTCCTTTTGCGCGTTACGTGGTGCAGCACCAGAACGAGCTGGAGTTTCCTTTTAAACGATTCCAGATACAGCCGGTATGGCGGGCAGACAGGCCGCAGAAGGGCAGGTTCAGGGAATTTTACCAGTGCGACGCCGATGTGGTGGGAAGCACCAGCCTGTGGCAGGAAGTGGAGTTCGTACAGCTCTATGACGCTGTTTTTACAGCTCTTGAACTGGAAGGTGTAAAGATCAAAATCAATAACCGAAAGGTGCTTTCAGGCTTTGCTGAAGTCATTGGAGAGTCAGAAAAACTGATAGATTTCACGGTGGCCCTGGATAAACTCGATAAAATTGGGGAAGACGGGGTGATACAGGAAATGCTTTCAAAAGGGATTTCTGAAACAGCCATTGAAAAGATCAGGCCTATCTTCAGGCTACAGGGAACCTTTGCAGACAAAATAGAGGGCCTTGGGAAGATACTGGAAACTTCCGAAGTTGGTAGGGCCGGTATAGAGGAGCTGAACTTCATAAACACTGCAATTGAGAGCCTGGGGCTTGAGACTGCCAGCCTCGAACTTGACGTAACCCTTGCTCGCGGGCTTAATTACTACACAGGGGCCATCCTGGAAGTTTCAGCCCCGGAATCGGTAGCCATGGGCTCCATTGGAGGTGGCGGCCGCTATGACGACCTTACGGGCATCTTCGGACTGAAGGATATGAGTGGCGTAGGGATTTCCTTTGGCCTCGACAGGATCTACCTGGTCTTGGAAGAGCTGCAGCTTTTCCCGGAGACAGTAACCGAAAATACCAAAGTCCTCTTCCTGAATTTCGGCGAGAAGGAGAGCCTGTTCGCCCTGAAAGCCATTAAGGAGCTGAGGAAGGCCGGAATTTCGGCCGAACTCTATCCCGATGAGGCGAAGATGAAAAAGCAGATGACCTACGCCAACAGGAGGGAAATTCCCTTTGTGGTCCTTGCCGGAGAAGAGGAGATTCGCGAAAACCGCTGTACCCTCAAGGATATGGTCTCAGGGGAGCAGCTGAAGCTGAGCCTGGAGGAATTGAGGGACAGGCTGAAGTAAAATGAGGCTCAGTATTTTCAAAGGAAGCTGTCGGTTTTTGGTTCTTGTATTAAATAACTACTTTTCGGCTTCAAATTCCTGCTCTTGAAGCCAATATTCCTTTTGTTCCTCATTTTCAGCATTTCTGCCACCGCCCAGGAACGGGTGCCGGTGGAAGGAAATGTAACCAACCGGAAGGCAGGACTTGAGGATGTACATATTCAGAATATCACCAGTATGCAGTTTTCTGTCTCCACCAAGGCAGGAAATTTCCGCATAAGCCTGGCAGCCGGAGACACCCTTATTTTTTCGCACGTGAGCATGAAGGAACTGATCAGGGTCGTGGGGCAGGAGGATATTAATTCGGGGAGTATGTCGGTAGCGATGTTTGAAAATGACACTGAATTAAGGGAAGTTGTTATTGATGAAAAGGAGGAGATAAGTGCCCTGAGCCTTGGGATCATTTCCGAAGAGAAGGAGAGGCTCACAATGAACGAGAGAAGGCTGGCGACTGCCGGGGATTTCAAGTGGTATCATCTTTTCAGTATCCTTGGCGGATCTCTTCAGATAGACCCTATCCTGAATGCCATCAATGGTAAAACCAAGGGCCTGAAGCGGAATATTGAGGTAGAGAAGAAAATGGAGAAACTGCAGTTTCTCGAGGGCAGATATATGGCTTATATGAAGGAGAACTTCAAGGCTCCGGAGGGGGAGATCCAGCAATTCCTCGATCACCTGGTAGAGCAGGAAAGTCTGACGCCTGTTCTAAATAGTGACAATGAGGACCAGATGAAATTTTATCTGATGGACCAATGGTTCCGGTTCAGAGAGAAATAAATACAATAAACTCTGTTTCCCTGCCTGAAAATCACTTTTCTTTTCCATTATCTTTACCGCGGAAATTGGATAATATATGACCATAGAAGAGATAAGATCCTACTGTCTTTCCTTACCGGGCGTGACCGAGGATAAAAAATGGGAGGACCACCTGTGTTTCAATGTGGGAGGAAAAATGTTTCTCGTCACCGCCCCCGATGACTTTCCTGTTTCAGCTTCCTTCAAGGCCAGCGACGAACAGTTCGAAGAACTTCCGGCACGGGAAGGATTTATTCCGGCTCCTTATATGGCCAGGTACAAATGGATCTTTATAGACGACATTGAGCGGATGAATAAAGAGGAATGGGAAGAGTATATCCGTATTTCTTATGATCTTGTTTTCGGAAAACTTTCCGGAAAGGCGAAAAGGGAGATCAACCAGGGGGCTTAAATAAAACTGGTTCCTTTTGCTTCTGCCTGAAAGAGCAATATCTAATAAATAAATTTAAACTATAGCTATGAAAGGATTTTACACCATTCTTCTTTTGTTGTTGTCCAATTCCTTTATGACCCTTGCCTGGTATGGTCATCTCAAATTCGGTGAGTGGAAGGGAATTGCAAAGTGGGGGCTCCTTGGGCTGATACTTATAAGCTGGGGCATTGCCCTCTTCGAATACATATTCCAGGTTCCCGCGAACAGGATAGGGTACCAGGGCACAGGAGGGCCCTTCTCCCTGGTGCAGCTGAAGGTGATCCAGGAAGTGATCACCCTGGTGGTCTTTGTGATCTTTTCGGTCGTCTTTTTTAAAAACGAAAGCTTTTCAACCAATCATCTTATAGGATTCGTTTTCCTGGTTCTTGCCGTATATTTTATATTCAAGGGATAAACGATCTCCTCCAGGAATTTGTAAGGGCAGATCGGCCTGTCCTACGCATTCAGAATCCCTGGGGCCTTCCTCATATCCTTCGAGAATCAGTCGGAAGTAAGTCGCCGGTGATATAGAGGTGGTTGTTCCGGAGTCACTTTATGACCTAAGCAGATCGACCCAAATGCTTTTTAACAAAAAAAGCCCCTCTTCTGAGGGGCTTTTATCGTAGCGAGACCGAGATTTGAACTCGGGACCTCCGGGTTATGAATCCGACGCTCTAACCAACTGAGCTATCTCGCCATATCCTATAAAACCTGAGCTGACAGCCCATCAATGGTTTCTTTTAGCGGGTGCAAATATAGAAACATTTTACCTTGTAGCAAACATTCTTTTCCAAAATATTTATTTTGATTTCTTTTTATGTTAGCAATTAATATTTATATTGCTCGAAACTAATCAACCGCTAGAATGGACGAAAAAATAAAGTACGAGATGGAGTTTCCTATTCAAGCTTCTCCGTCCTTATTGTATAACTATATCGCAACTCCTTCCGGCTTAAGTGAGTGGTATGCCGACAATGTGAATTCCAGGGGGGAGATGTTCACCTTCATCTGGGAAGGCAGCGAGGAAAGGGCAAAGCTCCTCAGCAAGAAAAACGGCGAAAGGGTCAAGTTTCGCTGGCTGGAAGAAGAAGATTCACCCTATTATTTTGAACTGAGGATACAGGTTGACGAGATTACCAAGGATGTTTCCATAATGGTTACCGATTTTGCAGAGGAAGATGAAATTGAGGAGGGCCGGATGCTTTGGGAAAATATGATCTCGGAACTCAAAATGGTTCTTGGTTCTGTTTAACTTTCCCTGAAATAAACCGTAACTTTCCCGTTTTTTAAACGGGTTTTTTTATGATCAATCTTAACGGACAGCTCCTCGCCCCAAATGCTGCCGGCATTTCAATTACTAACCGTGGATTTACCTACGGAGATGCAGTTTTCGAAACCCTTAGGGTCATCAACGGAAAAATCATTTTCTGGGAAGATCATTACTTCCGCCTGATGGCTTCCATGAGGATAATGAGAATGGAGATCCCGCTGAGCTTTTCCCCCGAATTCCTGGAGAAGGAAATCCTGGACCTGGTAGAGGCAAACGATCTGCAGAACGCTGCAGCCAGGCTTCGATTGAACATTTTCAGAAAGGAGGGTGGCTATTACACCCCCGAGACCAGCGATGTTGGCTACAGCATCATCGCAGAGGCCCTCAGCAGCCCCTTTTACCTCCTTAGCGAAGGGAATTATGAGGTGGAACTGTTCAAGGACCATTACCTCAGCAGCGGCCTCTTGTCTACCCTTAAAACGAATAACAAGGCTTTAAACGTGCTGGGGAGCATTTTTGCAAAGGAAAACTCCTACCAAAACTGTCTACTGCTAAATGAGAACAAGAATGTGGTGGAGGCCCTGAATGGAAATCTTTTTCTGGTGAAGGATAAACTGATTAAAACTCCCCCACTTTCTGAAGGATGCCTGAAAGGTATTACCCGCGGAAAGCTTATTGAGATCGTGAATCAGCTGAAGGATTATACGCTGGTTGAAGAGCCTATTTCTCCTTTTGAGCTTCAGAAAGCCGATGAGCTTTTCATTACAAACGTGATAGTTGGGATTCAGCCAATAAGTAAATATCGTAAAAAAGAATTTGATACTGCAGTTGCCAGGGATCTACTGGCTAAACTGAATGTAAAGGTCAGGCTGGGGTAATGCCCTGATCTCCGAATCTACAGCTATGATAAGCAGCCTGCCTCTGTTCAGTTGTACATCGGATTTTCAGGAGCATTGGACCAGAGGGCGTAGGTCCCGCCTAACTGCATCATCTTTTCCTTCCAGAAGGTCATGGGCTGCTGACTTATGACTTCGCCCTTATCTGTCTTGTCAAGCAGGATCCAGGAATGGGCGTCGAGCTCCTGCCGAAGCTGGTCGTTATCCCATCCGGAATATCCCAGGAAGAACTTAATGTCCTCATCAGAAATAAGGTCTTCTTCAATAAGCTCCTTCACCGCATCAAAATTCCCACCCCAGTAGATCCCGCTTGCGATCTCTATGCTTTTGGGGATAAGGTCAGGCACTCTATGTATGAAATATAAATTGTCCTGTTCCACAGGACCGCCATTATATACTTTAAAATTTCCCTGGATATCGGGTACGAGGTCCCTGAGTGTGAAGTCCAGAACCTTGTTCAGAATAAAGCCTATAGTCCCCGATTCATTATGGTCGGCCAGGAGGACGACAGACCTGTTAAACGAGACATCACCTACTATGGATGGCTCGGCGACTAAAAGACAACCTTTGGCTGGTTTAAGTGTTAGCATCTTTCAAATCTTTTTGTTAAATCTAAAAAAATAAACTGCAGCTTCAAATGGCGTGTAACATTATTTAACAAAAAAACTCCCCCAAAAGGGAGAGTTTAATATTTTTTTAGCGTTTGGAAATCTAGTTCACAGCCTTCTGCAAATCTGCTCCTGGCTTAAATTTCACAACATTCTTGGCACCGATGTTAATAGTCTTTCCAGTCTGTGGATTTCTACCTTCTCTCGCTGCTCTTTTGGTAACAGCCCAGGAACCGAATCCTACTAAAGAAACGCGATTTCCTTTTTTAAGAGACTCTCCGATGTTTTCTAAAAATGACTCCAGGGCTTTCTTGGCTGCTGCCTTAGAAATTCCAGCGTTTTCTGCCATTGCATCGATTAATTCTGTTTTGTTCATAATGTAAATTTTAATGAGTTGTTGGTTAAACTTTTATTAATATGCTCTACAAATTTATATGGAAATCTTGTCCGTGCAAGTAATCACAAGGGAAATGCAGCCTATTGTTAATAACTTCGGCAAATTGTTGATAACCTCGGTTGGAAATCTCCGGAATCTGCTCATATCAGTATCTACAAGGCTTTACAGCACTTTGGCATCTGCAGAAAATGAAAAACCATTCAAAAGATCCTTTACGCTCATTTTTCGTTTTCCGGGCAACTGGATTTCCAGCAATTCCAGAAAACCTCCCACAGCTGCTATCTTTATCTTTTTAGAGTCCTGGATCAGCTTTCCTGACTCCTCCTGATGTTCTGTCTTCTCCATCTGGGCGGCATATATTTTCAGGGCATACTCCTGCCCGTCATTATGGAGTGTGGTCCAGGCGGTGGGATAGGGGCTGAGGCCGCGGATTTGGTTGTAAACCTGCTCCAGGGGCTGGGTCCAGTTTATCCTCGTGTTTTCCTTCGTAAGTTTGAACGCATCCTTTAGTCCGGTGGCATCTTTCTGAGGAGTGGTGGCAACCTCTCCTTTCTGAATCTTATCCAGGGTCTGCACCACGAGTCTTGATCCTACCGCCATAAGCTTATCGTGAAGGGCTCCGGCATCCTCTTTGGGCCCAATCTCCACGCTTTCCTGAAAGATCATTTCACCTGTATC
>CBFGYW010000091.1:0-6618 GCA_965653085.1 uncultured Salinimicrobium sp. | reverse complement strand
TATTACAAGTTCTCGGTTAACAAAGAGAACGCTGTACGCTTTGGAATGGGGGCCATCAAAGGAGTAGGAGCAGGGGCTGTAGCCACGATCGTGGAGAACAGGAAGGACAGGCATTACAAGTCAATCTTTGATATGGCGAAGCGGATAGACCTTCGCGCAGCCAACAAGAAGGCTTTCGAGAACCTGGCGCTTGCCGGAGGCTTCGACAGCTTCGGAAACACCCATAGGACACAAGATTTCCACGATGAGGGCGATGGTATCACCTTCCTGGAAAAAGCCATTAAATACGCTGCCAAGTACCAGGAAAACGAGAATTCTGCACAGGTAAGCCTCTTCGGTGATGCCAGTGAAGTCCAGATTCCCGAACCTGTGGTTCCGCCCTGCGAGGAATGGGGCACGATGGAAAAACTGAAGCGTGAGAAAGAGGTGGTGGGGATCTATATTTCGGGCCATCCACTGGATGACTTCAGGATAGAGATGAAACACTTCTGCAACGCCACCCTGGCCGACCTTCAGAATATGGAGAACTGCCTGAACCGCGAACTCACCATCGGGGGAGTGGTAAGTGAGGTGCAGCACCGAACCAACCAGAAAGGGCTGGGCTGGGCCAGCTTCATAATAGAGGATTACAACGAGTCCTATGAATTCAGGATCTTCAAAGAGGAATACCTGAAGTACAGGCATTTCCTGGTGCCCAATTCCTTCGTGCACGTGAAGGTCTTCATCAGGGAAGGCTATCCTAACCGGGAAACGGGCAAGAAGGGAGAGCCGCGGCTTCAGTTCAACAACATCCAGCTGCTGCACGAGGTGATGGGGATCTATGCCAAGAAGCTGACCATCCAGCTGAATATCAGTGAACTTCAGGAGCAGCATATCGATGAGCTGAAGGATATCTTTCAGAGCCACCCCGGGGAGAACAACCTTAATTTCGTGGTTTATGAAATGCAGGAACAGGTGAAGCTGAACATGCCCAGCAGGAAGCAGAAGATCAGGATATCACAGGAGCTGCTGGACGCACTGGAGGAGAAACAGGTGCTTTATAAACTGAATTAGAGGGAGTGAAGACGCAAGGGATTGTGGCTCTACATTGGTTCCACCTATGACCTCATAACTTAATCTAATGTGAAGAATGTAAGATTTAGAAAAATAATTGACTAATTTTACACTTTAGAATAAGGAATACGAACAAAAAAAATAAATTATGGCTTTAGAGATAACTGACGCTACTTTCGAGGAGCAAGTTTTAAAGAGTGACAAACCTGTAATGGTGGACTTCTGGGCAGCCTGGTGCGGCCCGTGCCGAATGGTAGGTCCGATCATCGAAGATATCAGCAACGAATACGAGGGAAAGGCAGTGGTTGGAAAACTGGATGTTGATGCCAACCAGGAATTCGCTGCAAAATACGGAGTGAGAAACATTCCTACCGTGCTGATTTTCCAGAACGGGGAGGTAGTGGGAAGACAAGTGGGGGTTGCTCCAAAAAACACCTACGCCGAAGCATTGGATGCATTGCTGAAGTAGGAAACCGATATTGATACTGAAACAGGCCATTCGAAAGAGTGGCCTTTTTTTATCAAATCCATCTGCGTGTGATCCCTGGTTCACAGCACCATCCGGGCTGGAATCTTCAGATTCCTGAATCACTACTCCACCAGAATAAAAGCCCCCCAGGCCGAGGCAGGATAGCTGCTGCTCATCTCCCGCTGGGTGTCCTGCAGAGCTACTGCGGGCAGTTTTCCTAAGAACAGATTTGAATAGAACCGCTGCATGAATTCCGCAGTAGGGGCATCCGGAACTTTCCAGAGGGAGATCAGCAGGTTCCTGGCCCCCGCTATCTTTAAAGCCCTCGGAAGCCCATCCACCCCCAGGTTGTTTCTAAGGTCCCCAAGCCCTGTTTCACAGGCACTCAGGCTCACCAGATAACAGTTTCTAAGGTCCATATTCGCTAGTTCATAACCCATCAGGAACCCCTGCGTGTTCAGCGTCTTTGCTGCAGGCGGATTGTTGGCCCTGCTTATTGCCAGTCCACTTCGGAATAAAGGCTCCAGTACCAGAGCATCGCGGTTCAGGTAGGGATCGAAGAGCTGATCGGCAGAATTGCTGTCGAAGTAAAACCCGTGGGTCGCCAGATGCACAAAGTGATATTTCCCCAGATCCCGGCTAAGGGAATCTGAAAGCGCCTGTCCGGATACCATTTCAGTACTAAAGCCCGCCTCTGAAAAAATGGGCTGCAGCATTTCTATTTCCGATTTTGTTCCCGGAAGATAATCCCAAACCACCCCCGGTTTGAAGAGCAGCTCAGGATTCTTCGCGTCCTGCTGCCCGTAATCCAACCCTCCCGCCAGCAGAACCTTGCTCTCTGGGGCGGGGGCGGGGGCTTCGAGACCCACAGCTTTGCTGCCGCTGTAATGGCGAAGACGGAAGTGATCCATCAGGTATTGTCCCTCCCACTGCAGGGCTGCAAAGGAGATCCGGTTCAGCAGCCCGTCGTGCACCATCAGCAATGCCGAACTGCCCTGCAGGTAAGGCCACAGCGGTGCCAGCAGGGTCTGCCCCAGCAGGTCGGTATCGCCGGGTTTAAAACTTCCCTCAGACTTCAGAGACTGCCCGATTCCCCCTCTTTCAGCACTGCTGGTAAGGGATTGTGTCTGGGCCGAGGAATTCTTCTGTTCCAGCAGTTTTAGCAGCTCAGGCTCGCTGCAGATGTTCAGGTAAGTAAAATCCTTCGGACCAACCAGAAAAGCCCCGTAAACAGCCGTAGAATCGCTCAGGGCGCGGGTATAGCGAACAGTTTCAAGATATAGCTGCCCTGGCTTCAGTTTGCCTGAAATCCCTGCCACGCCCTCCAGCTTCACCAGGTCTTCCATTCCTCCCTCCAGCAGTTCCAGCCACATCGTCTGTACCTGGTCGTTCACCCCGCTCACCTCGGTGTCTATCCTGTGGAGTTTCTGAACCTGTTGGCTCAGCTTGGTCTCCTGTTTCAAAGCTCTTATCTGGTCCAGGAAATCCTTGTCGAGGTAATCGTTCCCTTTGATGAACAGTTCGTCGGGGATAAGATTTCCATCCGCTAGGGCATTTTTAAGGTAAAGCGACTGCGAGATCACTTTCTGTTTCAATTCCGGATACTGGTCCAGCTCCCCCTCAAACAACAGCTGGTGGTACACGTCGAAGATATCGTTCAGGCGATGGGCATACAGCTGCATCCGCTCCTCTGCGGTGAGGAAGATGAAATTGTGCTGCAGTTGCCTTTCGGTATAAAACAGAAGATTCTGAAAATAGTCCAGATCCAGTTCCCCCGTCTCGTGCCACTTCGCTTTCAGGGCAAAAAGCTGGCCCGGATAGAATATTTCTGAAGTCACCTGCCCGCTCAGCAGGTCTGCCACCATTTCGATGATGATCCCCGTGTTGTACCTGCCCTTCTGGGCTAGCGCGGTAGCCGTGAGAAACTGCAGGTGGGGCCAGATCTCGGTCTCGTACAGGACCTCCTCCGAATCCATTTTTATAGTCCCCAGCTCATCCAGCAGAAAGGTTAAACTATCTATGGCCTGCTCCCTTTTCTGCTGGGCCATCAAGGTATATACCTCTTCAACCCGGGCCTCGGCATAATCCTCAAACAGCTGACTGTTTTCTGAAGTAAGGCTGTCCGGTTTCTCGGTCACTTTCTTCAGGACCACATTCTTTTCCAGGGCGCCCTCCAGGTCTCCCGCCAGCCGCTTGGTCCTTATCTGCAGCGGAGCCAGCTCCACGAGGGCCGTGAGGAATTCATTCTGCGAATAGGAAGTTTCCATCAGTTCCAGCCCCCTCATGGTCACATAAGTGCTCTGTTCCGCATTCCCCACGTCATAGAACAGTTGTGCGAGGTTCCTTATTAGCTGAATGCTGCTGTTGGAGCTTATTACTGAAGGCTTTCCCGCTGCCCTGGCGTCCTTCAGTTCCTCGGGCAGCACCTCTGAAAAGAATTTCTTTATGGGAAGGATTACCTCGCTCTGCCTATGATCATTCACTGCCCACACATAAAGGTCCTGCAGGATGAATTCGTACAGCGATAGATAGTTTCTGCGCAGGCTTTCATTATAGTTCCCCGAAAGCCTGCTGTTGTTCGTAAACAGTTCCGGTTCCAGGGCCTCCAGCTCCTCCAGCAGGTCCTTCAGGGAGCTTTTATAGTCGAAGTCTCTAAGGGCAGAGTGGTCTGGCTGCTCCGTATTCAGGTAGTCAGGGATCACCTGCCCCGGATTGAAATTGTAGCGGGTAGGGCTCCTTTCAGTATATGAAAGGGCCATCCATTGCTCGAGCTGCTGCTTGACCTGCAGCCATTTCACATATACCAGGTAAACCTTGTCTGCGCTGCCCGAAAGCTGCTCAAAATAATACTGATCATACTTCGCCAGCGCATTTACCATTCCATAATTCTTCTCCTGAAGCGCCCTGCCTGCCGCCTGGCTGACAGCATATTTAGGATCGGATTCCTTAGTTTCTGAATTGAGGATTTTTCTGAAGAGACTATCCACCGGCCACCATTCCTGCAGCCTTTTCTCCAGGGAGAAACCTTCGATGAGCCAGAGGAAGGAGCTTGAATAATTTTCAGCAAATTCAGCATTGGCCCCGCTCAGATTATCCAGCCCCCGCTTCAGGTAAGGTTCACTGGCAGTAGCATTTCCGGAGTAATAGGCCTGATGCAGCTGCACCAGTCCGCAGATAAAAGGATGCTGCTGCTCCAGGGGTGCCACCAGGGCATCGATGGTAGCTACCGAAGCATCCATGGCCCCACGGTCCTTGTTCTGATGCTGATAATGCAGCTCCACATAGATGCTGTCGATCTTCTTATAGAAGACATCCAGGGTATCATTTGACCCTGCCATCGCCTCCATCGCGAACAGGGACAGCAGGAGTAAACAGATGTAGCCTTTCCTCATAATTGATTGTCGTGATGCAAATTAACGTGAAATTCCTGAAATTTAAGTAATATTTATAAATAGGAAAGGCTGTGATCTGTCCCCCGCCCGAGTTGGCAGCCACAGGTTTCCCAATCTCCCCGAATTACAGTATTTTTGGGTCCCAGAAATCATTTCAGTATTTTGAAGCAGCCTCCCCAGAAAACCGTTTACAGCATCCTGGTCGCCATCGCAATGGCACATTTGTGCAATGACCTGTTGCAGGCCGTAATCCCCGCCATGTATCCCACCCTCCAGCAGCGGTACCAGCTTTCAATGACCCAGATCGGGATCATCACCTTCTGTTTCCAGATGGCTGCCTCCATTTTTCAGCCACTGGTGGGTTCCTATACCGATAAACATCCCAAGCCCTACTCACAGGTCATCGGAATGGCTTTCACTAGTCTCGGGATCTTCGGACTCGCGTACGCCCCCAGCTATTATTGGATCCTGGTGGCAGTAACGCTGATAGGAGTGGGGTCCTCGATCTTCCATCCTGAATCTTCCAGGGTAGCCTATACAGCAGCAGGAGGGAAGAGAAGCCTGGCCCAGGCCATCTTCCAGATCGGTGGAAATACCGGTTCTGCATTAGCGCCCCTGCTTATCGCCTGGCTCGTTGTACCCAATGAACAGCACTACCTGCTGTGGTTCCTGCTGGTAGCCCTGCTGGCAAAGCTGATCCTGCTCTATGTGGGGACCTGGTATAAGAAGGCGCTGGAATTCCTTCGGAAAGGTCCTGAAAGAAAGCTGGTGCTTCCCGATCTCAGCCCTCGCCAGATAAATTTTTCCGTGGTCATCCTGCTGGTGCTTATCTTTTCGAAATACTTCTACACCGCCGGGATCACCAGCTACTTCCAGTTCTATACAATTAAGAAGTTCGGCCTCACCGAAGTCCAGGCCCAGGTGTACCTGTTCTATTTCCTGTTCGCCTCAGCCATTGGAACCCTCCTTGGAGGCATCTTCGGCGATAGGGTGGGCCGTAAGTACATAATCTGGTTTTCCATCCTGGGCGCAGCGCCCTTTACCCTGCTGCTGCCCCACGTAGGGCTGGAGGCTACGGGAGTGCTGATCATTATAATAGGACTTATCCTCTCCTCCGCCTTCCCCTCCATCCTGGTATACGCCCAGGAGCTGCTTCCACGGAAGATAGGTATGGTCTCCGGACTCTTCTACGGCTTTGCCTTCGGAATGGGTGGGTTGGGCTCGGCAGTGCTTGGCTACGTCGCAGATATCAGCAGCATCGAATACGTGTACCAGATCTGTGCCTTCCTGCCGCTGATTGGGCTGATTGCTTATTTTCTGCCAGATCTGAGAGTTAAGAGTTAAGAGTTAAGAGTTGCGAGGTGCGGGGTACGGGGTACGTGGTGCGGGGTGCGAGTTAGGAGTTGTTGTAATCTGCGGAAAAATCTGCGAGATCTGCGAAATCTGCGGGAGAACCACGCCCTAATAGTCATTATTACCATCTGCGGAAAAATCTGCGAGATCTGCGAAATCTGCGGGAGAACCACGCGCCAACAGTCATAAACTGAAAAGACTGATTTTTTCCTTACCTTTCCCTCTATGCAACTGGAAAACGAAGTACACAGGACCACCGGCTTCACCAACCTCGAACTGCTCGCCCGCCAGGTAGTGGAAGGATTCATCTCTGGCCTCCACAAGAGCCCCTTCCACGGCTTTTCCGCCGAG
>CBFGYW010000090.1:0-6646 GCA_965653085.1 uncultured Salinimicrobium sp. | reverse complement strand
CTTCAGAAAAGACGATTTTAGCATCGGATTTGTTCCCACGATGGGGGCACTGCATCAAGGTCACATTTCCCTGGTGGCACAGGCCCTGAAAGTCTGTGACAAGGTGATTGTGAGCATATTCGTGAATCCCACCCAGTTCGACAATCCTAATGACCTGCAGAAGTACCCACGGACATTGGACAGTGATATTGCCCTTCTTTCAGAACTTAACGAGGAAGTCATTGTCTTTGCCCCCAATCCGGCGGAGATCTATGGGGAAGAGATCGCTTCAGAACATTTTTCCTTTGATGGGCTTGAAGACCAGATGGAAGGGAAATTCCGGAAGGGTCATTTCGATGGAGTAGGAACAGTGGTGAAAAAACTCTTCGAAATAGTCGAGCCGCACAAGGCTTTTTTCGGAGAAAAGGATTTTCAGCAGCTGCAGATCATCAGGAAACTCGTAGCGAAGGCTGGCCTGCCAATCGAGATCGTCGGCTGCCCAATTGACAGGGAAACCACTGGTCTTGCCAGGAGTTCCCGCAATGAAAGGTTGCAGCCTGAACAACGACTAAGAGCCAAGTTCATTTATGATGTCCTCAGCAGGGTTAAAGAGGATTTTGGCACAAAAAGTGCTTCAGAAATAACGCAGTGGGTTGAAAACCAGTTTGGTAACAATCCTGAGCTGAGACTGGAATATTTTGAAATCGCTGATATAGACACCCTTGTAAGCCTTCAGGATAAAGTGAATGGAAAGAAATACAGGGCATTCATCGCGGCCTATTCGGGAGAGGTCAGATTAATTGATAATATAGCTTTAAACTAGCCAACTATGCAGATTCACGTTGTAAAATCCAAGATCCACAGGGTAAAGGTAACCGGAGCAGAACTCAACTACATCGGAAGCATTACCATTGATGAGGACCTTATGGATGCAGCCAACATCATTGAAGGGGAAAAGGTGCAGATCGTCAACAACAACAACGGAGAACGTCTTGAAACCTATGCTATTCCAGGCCCTCGCGGAAGTGGAGAGATCACTTTAAACGGTGCCGCCGCCAGGAAAGTGGCCAAGGGAGATGTCCTTATCCTCATCACCTATGCTATCATGGATATTGAAGAGGCCAGGAAATTCAAGCCCTCGCTTGTGTTTCCAAACGAGGAGACAAACCTTTTGAACTAAATTCTTTTTCAGACTTTTATGAAGTGCCATAACTTCGAAAAAGTCCTACCCGGTAAATGAAGAAACACTTGCCAAAGATCCTGAAGACTGCAATTCCGCTTTTGCTGGGAATCTTCCTGATCTGGTATTCCATTGGTACTGCCACCCCCGAGGAAAGACAGGAACTCTGGGAAAATATAAGGCTGGCTGATCCCTTCTGGATCATTCTTTCCATTGTTTTTGGGACCCTCTCCCATCTTTCACGGGCCTACAGATGGAAATACCTTCTGGAGCCCCTGGGGTACAAACCAAGGCTCTCCAACAGCTTTATGGCTGTTATGGGAGGTTATCTCGCCAACTTCGGGATCCCGCGTTCGGGGGAGGTCCTTAGAGGCGCTACCATTTCCACCTACGAGGAAATTCCCTTTGATAAGGCCTTCGGAACCATTGTTTCTGAAAGGATAGCAGATATGCTGATGCTGCTGCTCATAGTGAGCTTCGGCCTCCTGTTCCAGGCCCAAAGCCTTCTCGACTATTTCGACACTCACAACATCAACCCTTTTATAACGCTCCTGATTCTGTTCTCTATTATTGGTCTCGGAATTTTAGGGCTTCTTATCATCAAAAGAATGGATCACCCCTTGATCCAGAAGCTCAGGGACTTTGCCAGAGGTCTCCTCGAAGGGATGAAAAGCATTCTGAGGATGAGGAACAAGACCTACTTCATTCTTCATACAATCTTCATCTGGCTGATGTACCTGCTGATGTTTTATGTCATCAAATTTACCATCCCCGAAACTTACTCCCTATCCATTGCTGCCATTCTTGCGGCTTTTATTGTAGGATCTTTTGCCATCACCACTACCAATGGGGGGATTGGGGTCTATCCTATTGCCATGGGTGCAGTACTGCTGCTGTTCGGCATTAATCAACAGGCCGGGGAAGCCTTTGGCTGGATAGTGTGGGGCTCCCAGACAGTTCTGGTGCTGGTGCTCGGAGGCTTGTCGCTGCTGCTGCTGCCTGTGCTCAACCGGAAAAAATAGTCTTATCAACCTTCCCCGAAGCAGTAAAATTTCCACTCCTTTTCCAAATTCACCAAATTTAAAATCAGCAAATTCATAAATTACATATCTTGCTAAAGGTTTAAAACCAATAGCATATGATAAAAAGACTACTATTGTTCGTCATAATCATCTTCACCTCCGCCACCCAGGCGCAGGTGCAGTATGAAACAATCAATTCTTCCAAGCTGGGTGCCGAAAGGGAACTGAAGATCCAGCTTCCCCGCAATTACGACAGCAATACCGAAAAAAGATACCCGCTAATCATTGTTCTCGACGGAGATTATCTCTTCGAACCCATGGCTGGCAATGTGGACCTCTATTCTTACTGGGAAGAAATGCCGGAAGCAATAGTGGTGGGTGTAAATCAGGGAAACAGCCGAAGGGACGACAGCTTTTATTCCAACAAGACTTTCCTCCCTGCTGATACCGGGGCCGCATTTTTTGAATTTCTCGGAATGGAACTCCTCCCCTACCTGGACCAGAAGTACCGAACTGCCCGGTTCGTCGTGGCAGCAGGCCATGATATCACCGCCAACTTCATCAACTATTACATGTTCAAGCCAAATCCAATCTTCCAGGGCTACATCAACTTCAGCCCCGAACTGGCTCCTGAAATGGCCCCAAGGCTGATAGAGTCCTTCAGGACTGCCACTGATCACAAGTGGTTCTACCTTGCCACCTCTTCCGGCGATGTGAAAGTTCTCAGGCAGGATACAGAAGTGCTCAATGAGCAATTACAGGGGATAGAGAATGAATTTTTCCATCATCAGTTTGACAGTTTCGATGGAGCCACCCATTTCGGGCTCATCGGTGAAGCCATTCCTCGGGCCCTGCAGCACATCTTCGGCATTTTCAGCCCTATTTCAATAAAAGAATACGAAACTCAGATCGTCACCCTCGAAACCTCCCCCTATGATTACCTAATAGATAAATACGAAAAGATCGAGCAGTTGTACGGATTGAAATTCCCGGTCAGGGTCAATGATTTCCTGGCAGTGGGAAAGGCTCTGGAGGAAAGGCAGAATTGGGATGACATGGAGAAACTCGGGGATCTTGCCCGGGAACAGTATCCAAAGACCACCCTTGGGCTGTACTATCAGGCAAGGGCATATGAAGGATACGGAAGGCCTCGCAAAGCGATGAAGACCTACCAGAGCGCCTACGGAATGGAGGAAGTTTCCTTTGTGACCATTGATTTTATGCTCGACAAAGCCGAACTAATTAAAAAGGATTTCGGTTATTAGCCTTCCGAAAAAGAGCAGAGAATACTATGGCCAAAGTCAAAACCACCTACTATTGTCAGAATTGTGGTGCCCAGCATTCCAAATGGCAGGGCCAGTGCACCTCCTGCCGGGAGTGGAATACCCTGGTGGAGGAAGTGGTACAGAAAGCAGAACCCAAGGACTGGAAGACAGGAACCAAGGAGGTGAAACGAGCTCCAAAACCCCTGCGGGTTTCAGAAATTGAATACTCCCAGGAGGAAAGGCTCGACACGAACAACAACGAATTAAACCGGGTCCTCGGAGGTGGTATCGTACCGGGATCCCTGATCCTCCTGGGCGGGGAGCCGGGAATTGGAAAAAGCACCCTCCTGCTCCAGATCTCTCTTAACCTTAAGCTGAAAACCCTTTACGTATCGGGGGAGGAAAGTCAGCAGCAGATCAAAATGCGGGCGGAACGTATCAATCCAAACCCTGCGGAATGCTATATCCTGGCGGAAACCAAGACTCAGAATATCTTTCGGGAAATAGAAGCTCTTGAACCCGAGATAGTAATAATCGATTCTATCCAGACCCTCCATAGCGAATATATTGAAAGCAGCCCCGGAAGCATCTCTCAGATCAGGGAATGTACTTCGGAACTGATAAAATTTGCCAAAGAAACAGGGACACCTGTCATTCTCATAGGACATATTAACAAGGAAGGAAGCATCGCAGGCCCCAAGGTCCTGGAACATATGGTGGATACGGTCCTGCAGTTCGAAGGCGACAGAAACCATATCTACAGAATCCTTAGAGCCAATAAAAACCGATTTGGTTCTACCAATGAACTTGGTATATACGAGATGCAGGGCAGCGGACTAAGGGAAGTTGCCAATCCTTCAGAGATCCTCATCTCCAAAAACGATGAAGACCTCAGCGGAACGGCCATAGCGGCCACCTTAGAGGGGATGAGGCCTTTGCTGATAGAGATCCAGGCTCTGGTGAGTTCGGCGGTCTATGGTACCCCGCAGCGCTCCACAACAGGGTATAATGCCAAGCGACTGAATATGCTGCTGGCGGTCCTGGAAAAAAGGGCTGGCTTTAAACTTGGTGCCAAAGACGTTTTCCTCAACGTGACAGGAGGGATTTCAGTTGACGACCCCGCCATCGATCTTGCAGTAATTGCAGCCATCCTTTCTTCAAATGAAGATATTTCGGTACCTAAGGATATCTGTTTCGCAGCAGAAATAGGGCTGGCAGGAGAAATAAGACCCGTGACCAGGGTGGAACAGCGGATCATTGAAGCCGAAAAACTCGGATTTACCACCATCATGATCTCCAAACAGAATAAACTTCCGAAGAACAACTTCGCTATTAAAGTTCAGATGGTAGCAAAGATTGAAGATGTGGTGGAATATCTTTTTGGATAGCCAAATCAGGTTATAATCTCCAGTAAAGGATTAATTAAACGCACCAGCCCTTTAATCTCATAAAGTTTAGTCTATCTCCTGCAGCAGCTTACTTATCTCGTCCAGCTTAGGAGTAAGGATCACTTCAATTCTGCGGTTCTTTGCCTTGCCTTCAGGAGTGGCATTACTTGCAATTGGTGCAAATTCTCCCCGGCCCGCAGCAGTAAGGTTTTCAGGATCTATACGCTTGTTCTCCCGAAGGATCTGCACGATGGCAGTGGCTCTTTTTGTAGAAAGGTCCCAGTTGTCCTGCAGGGCACCACTTCCGTTGTAAGGAACATTATCAGTATGGCCTTCTATCAGGACCGCAATGTCGGGATTTTCTGCCAGCACAGTTCCCAGCTGCTCTACAGCTTCCCGGCCCTCAGCTCCCACAGCCCAGCTTCCAGAGCTGAAAAGAAGTTTGTTTTCCATAGAAACGTAAACTTTCCCATCGCGCTGTTCCACCGTCAGACCCTTTCCTTCGAAATTGGTAAGTGCCTTGGAAAGGGAATTCTTCAGGGCGTTCATTTTGGCATCCTTGGCCGCGATCACACCTTCCAGTTCATTCACCCTCTGCGAACGGGCCGCGAGGTCCTTCTCCAGCTGTTCCAGCCGCTCCTTCTCTGCCAGCAATGCCGATTCCTTTTCATCCAGCTGTGCCAGCAGTTCCCTGTTCCTGCGGGAATTTTCTGCTATCGCAGAAGAGCTGTTTGCCTCCAGCGCATCATAGGACTTCTGAAGGTTGGCATATTTTTCTCGGGAAGCCTCCAGGTCTCTCTGAAGCTGATCTCTTTCTGAAACCAAAACCTCATACTGGGCCTGCAGTGCTGCGAGGTCCTGTTCCGCTTTCTTTCTCGTATTCTGAAGATCTTCTGAAAGCTCCTCATTTTCCTGTTGCAGATCTGCATATTTACTGTGCAGGTCCTTGTAAACCTTTGAAGATACACAGGATGAAAATAAAATTGCGCTAAGCAGGCTACTGAAGAGGAATTTTCGAGTCATGTTTACAGTTTATCAGAATTAATTTAGAGATCTAAGCCAGTTCCACCAGGACCGGGCAGTGGTCGCTGTGCTGGGCCTCGGGTAATATAACGGCACGTTTCAATTTTTCTTGTAGGGGTGCTGAGACTAAATGGTAGTCAATCCGCCAGCCCTTATTCTTGGTCCTCGCTCCCGCCCGGTAGCTCCACCAGGAATACTGGTCGCTATCGGAATTGAAATGGCGGAAAGAATCAATAAACCCACTGTTGATGAAGTTGTCTATCCATTCTCTCTCCACTGGAAGGAATCCTGAAGTATTCTTCAGCCTTACCGGATCGTGAATATCGATTTCCCTATGGCAGATGTTGTAGTCACCCCCAATGATGATGTTCGGTATCTCTTTCTTCAGCTCATCGATATAAACCTGGAAATCTGCCATGAACTTCAGTTTATGATCCAGCCGAAGGATATTGGTCCCTGACGGAAGATAAAGGCTCATCACCGAAAAATGCTCAAAATCGGCCCGCAGGTTCCTTCCCTCAATATCCATATAATCTATCCCTGTTCCATACACTACATTTTTAGGCTCAACCTTACTGAGAATCGCCACTCCACTGTAGCCCTTCTTCATGGCCGGATACCAGTAATGGTACTTATATCCAAGTTCTTCAAAGACACTGGTGTCGAACTGATCGGGAGAGGCTTTGATTTCCTGAAGGCAGATGACATCAGGGTTCGCCTGCCCCAGCCATTCCAAAAAACCCTTCTTGATAGCTGCTCTTATTCCGTTGACGTTGTATGAGATAATTT
>CBFGYW010000089.1:0-6668 GCA_965653085.1 uncultured Salinimicrobium sp. | reverse complement strand
CTTCGGGGCGCTTTTTGCTTTTAAGGGTTGCCACGAATTCACGAATAAAATAAATAAGATTCGTGGATTCGTGGCAAAAGAAATTCTCCAGAAAATAATCCCTATTTTTGAAACCATATCACAAAACAATGATGAACTGGGAACAGCTCCTTTCCCTCCGGAAATCGGGCGATACGAATAAAAGACTTCGAAGAGAACAGAACGAGACCCGACTGGGTTTTGAGGTAGACTATGACAGGATCATCTTCTCCTCGGCTTTCAGGAGCCTGCAGGACAAGACGCAGGTGATCCCGCTTTCAAAGACAAATTTCGTTCACACCCGACTCACCCACAGCCTCGAGGTTTCGGTAGTGGGACGGTCGCTGGGAAGGCTGGCGGGCGAGAAGATCCTTAAGAAACATCCTTACCTCAACGAGATCCACGGCTACCAGATGAACGATTTTGGGGCCATAGTGGCTGCAGCTGCCCTGGCGCACGATATTGGGAACCCGCCTTTCGGCCATTCCGGGGAAAAAGCCATTGGGGAATACTTCAGTCTGGGGAACGGAAAACGTTTTAAGAACGAACTCAGTGACAAGGAGTTCGCAGACCTTGCCAGGTTTGAAGGCAATGCCAACGGATTTAAGATCCTCACCGAGAACAGGCCCGGAATCCCGGGAGGTATCCGACTTTCCTACGCTACCCTGGGGGCCTTTATGAAGTATCCGAAGGAGTCCCTGCCGCACCGGCCCAGCTCGCATATTGCGGATAAGAAATTCGGGATCTTCCAAAGCGAAAGAGCTTTCTTCGAGGAGGTTTCCACAGAACTCGGACTCCTGCCCTCGGGCAACGGAAAGGATCTGGGTTTCAAGCGTCACCCCCTTGCTTTCCTGGTCGAAGCGGCCGATGATATCTGTTATACCATCATCGACTTCGAAGACGGCATCAACCTGGGCCTCATCGAGGAGGAGTACGCCCTGGAATACCTTATCAACCTGGTGCGCGACAGCATCAACACCTCCAAATACCACAGCCTCACCACCCGTGCCGACAGGGTCACTTACCTGCGGGCACTGGCCATCAATACCCTCATCACCGAAGCCGTACAGATCTTCCTCGACAACGAAGAGGCCATCCTCGCGGGGGAATTCCACCAGGCCCTGCTCGACAGGAGCCGGTACGAGGCCCAGATCACGGATATCCTCGATATCAGCATCCGCAATATCTATCAGAGTGAGGAGGTGCTAAGCAAGGAAATAGGAGGCTACCAGATGCTTACCCAGCTGCTGGACACCTACACCCAGGCCCTGCTGCCACCGGCGGGGGTTCCGGAATCGAACTATAACAAGCTTATCCTCAAACTCAGTCCTATTGGCCTGCGGGAGGATGCCAGTGTTTATGAAAAGCTTATCGGGATCTGTTCGTATATTTCCTCTTTTACAGATAGGGATATAGTGGCGAGTTTTAAGAAGTTCAAGGGGCTGGAGATATAGTTGTGAGTTAAGAGTTGAGAGTTAAGAGTTAAGAGTTAAGAGTTGAAAGTGGGCAGAGGATTTTTTTAAAGTTTTATTTATGATAGGAATAATTGGCGGAATGGGGCCTTTGGCGGGGCTGGATGTTTTCAGGAAGATCATTGAGGAGACTCCCGGGACTTCTGATCAGGATCATCCTTCGGTGCTGCTGTTTTCCCTGCCTTCGGAAGTGCCTGACAGGACGAAATTCCTTCTGGGGGAGGAAAAGGTAAATCCTGCCTTTGCCATTTCAGAAATCATCCTGAAGCTGGAAAAGGCGGGGGCCAGGGTAGCGGGCATTCCCTGCAATACTGCCCACGCCCCTGCCATTTTCGATAAACTTACTGCGGAACTTCAGTCCAGGGGCAGTAGCCTGCTTTTGCTGAACCTTATCGAGCTGACCACGGATTTTCTGAAACAGAATTTTCCGGGGAAAAAGATCGGAGTCCTTTCAACCCAGGGGACAAGAAGAACCCGGCTCTATAAAAATGCCCTGGGGCAGGCGGGCTTGCAGGTGACGGAGCCGCAGGAGGACTGGCAGGAGAGGATCCACGCCGCTGCTTACGACGACCACTACGGAATCAAGGCGAAGTCCTGCCCGGTGACGGAAAAAGCCAGAACAGAACTGCTGGGGGCAATAAGCCATTTGAGGGAGGAAGGTGCTGAGGTCATTTTACTGGGCTGTACCGAAATTCCCCTGGCCATTACGGAATCGGCCTTTGAGGGGCTGCCTGTAGTGGACCCGAACCGATTGCTGGCGAAAGCACTCCTGTCTGCTTCGGCAGCCATAAAAAACCCGGAAGAACAGCACCCCAGCTAACCCATTGATTTCAGATATAAACTAACAGAAAAACCAAATGAAAACCCTGTCCTTCCTCCTCCTGTCCCTGATCCTCGGTTCCTCCCTCCACGCCCAGAAGCAGCGTCTCCGCGACCACGGCATTGAGATCGGTGTCCTGAAAACGGGCCAGAATAACGCCATTACAGACGTCAAAGGCGTTGCGGTGGGCCATACCACCATAATTTCGGGAGACAGCGTTAGAACGGGCGTAACGGCCATTCTGCCGCATCAGGGGAACCTCTTTCAGCAGAAGGTCCCGGCAGCGATCTATCTGGGCAATGGCTTTGGGAAACTGGCAGGTTATAGTCAGGTGAAGGAGCTGGGGAACATCGAGACGCCCATCATCCTCACCAACACCCTGAGCGTGCCTGCAGCTTCGGAAGCATTGATCACCTACACCCTTTCCCAGGAGGAGAACCGCGAGGTGGGGTCGGTGAATTCGGTGGTGGGGGAGACCAATGACGGCTGGCTCAACGACATCAGGGGCAGGCACGTCACCCAGGAACACGTGCTGGCAGCCATTGAGAACGCCCAGGGCGGAATGGTGGCTGAAGGCAATGTGGGTGCGGGCACGGGAACCGTCTGCTTCGGATTCAAGGGCGGAATAGGCACCGCCTCAAGGGTGATTCCCGAACGCCTTGGCGGTTATACGGTGGGGGTGCTGGTGCAGACGAACTTTGGAGGGGTGCTGGAGATAGCCGGCGTACCCGTGGCCAAAGAACTCAACAACTACCCTTACGCCGAGACCAGAACCGACGGCTCCTGTATGATAGTGGTGATGACCGACGCCCCCCTGGATGCACGCAACCTCGAAAGACTTGCCAAAAGGGCAATGATGGGCCTCGCCAAGACCGGTGGCATCGCCTCCAACGGCAGCGGGGACTATGTGATAGCCGTCTCCACGGCTCCGGAAAACTTCGTGCCCTATGCTTCCGATTCGCTTCATATAGAGACCAGAGTCCTTCAAAATGACAATACCACCCCTCTCTTCCTCGCAACCATAGAGGCCACCGAGGAAGCCATCCTCAACTCCCTGTTTGCCGCCGAAACCATGCAGGGCCGTGATGGGCATAGGGTAGAAGCCCTTCCTAAGGATGAGGTGCTGGAACTCATCAGGAACTACAGGCGGAAATAAATAGGGGCAGATCTGGGATTTCTGCTTCCGAAAAAGTCAGAACCTCAATGGTATCCGAAACAGGTTTCCCCGGCATCCCCATAACCTGACCAAGGTCATTTTTCCCCTTCAGGGTCTGAACTACCTTTGGGTAAATATTCAGATCATGAAACGCCATATCCTCATTCCCACCGACTTTTCAGCAAACGCCTGGAATGCCCTCAACTATGCGGTGCACCTTTTAAAGGATGAAGCCTGCAGCTTTTATATCATGAACGCCTACCAGGTCTTCGACTTCCCTTCAGAGATCCTCCTTCCAATGAATCCGGTGGAAGAAAGGTTCAGGATAGCCAGGGAATATTCAGAAAGGAACCTTCAGAAGATCCTGGACGAACTGGAGGTGCGGACAGACAACCCGAAGCACGAGTTCCATAGTATTTCCATCTACAACCGGCTGCTGAATGCGGTGAGGGAAGTGATGGAAGATCAAAAGATTGACATCATCGTGATGGGCACCCGGGGCGAGGGAGGCAGTATTGTCAGGGAGTTTGGCAGCAACGCCGTGGAGCTGATGGAAAACATCAGGCAATGCCCCATCCTGGCCATTCCCCAGAAGGCAAATGTGTTTGTGAAAGGCGGGAAAAAGGAGATCGTGTTTTCCACCAATCTTAAAACTCCTTATCAGAAGGAGAAGCTCGATATTCTTCTGGCAACAGCTGAACTGTACAAAGCCGAAATCCGCCTGTTGCACATCCAGGAAAACGGTGGCCTTAGCGAGGAACAGCAGCAGAACAGGCAGCTGTTGGAGGAGATCCTGAAGGATGTGCCCCACAGCTTCCACATCCTCACCCACGTAAAGGTGGCCCCTGGGATCCAGTCCTTTGTCGAGAGCCGGGGAAGTGATTTACTGGCGATGTTCCATAAGAAGCCCCATTTCTTCAACAGTATCTTCCGCCTGCCAATGGTCGAAAAGATGAATGAGAGGCAGGGGGTGCCGCTGCTGGTGCTGCAGGAATAAATTCCATTGCCGGGCACGCAGCCCTGCTTCCAGGACTCCAGCGGAGTCCAATATTTGTAGAAACAGGTCCTCTCTATATCCCCGGCCCCAGCGCGGGGCCGAACCTTAGTCCATATCATATAGGTGCACCTCCTCCGGAGGTGAAGGCTTGGGGGTAGGCCATTTTCTACAAAGGTTCCACTCCTCCGGAGTGATTATAACCAGACGATAGCCGAACTGCCAATCTTCCGGAATGGATTAAGAAATCAGGGGAATTCTTAATCATAAAAACCAATGTAGAAGATTACCGAAGCTGGCAATTTCCTTAAAACTGGTACACCAGCCCCACGCCCAGCAGCTGTTTGAACTGCACCTTGGGACCCAGGGTTTCCAGCTTGCCATCGCCGTTGGTGTCTTTCTTGATCTTCACATCGTCGTCATACTTGATGTGGGAGCCCACGTTGGCCTGCACGTACTGGTTCACCTTCAGGTTGACATTCAGTTCCCAGTCCACATCCACATTCCCGAACTTGTTCAGATAATCGGAATACAGCCTGATCTGGTTGCTCACCCCCACATTCTCCCATACTTCCTTGCTGAAGCTGCTGCTTACCAGGAAGCCGAATTCCGTGCGGATCTTCTCCCCCTCCTGAAGGATATTGCCCTCCTCATCCCTGATGGCCGGAGCCACCCCGAACATCCCTTCATTGGCCAGCCGCTGATCCAGCACGAAGGTGGATTTTTCAGTCACCGGGGAGATATAGGCGGTGAAATCCTCCCGCGGATGCGAGAATTCCGTCCCTACCCCCACAAAGGCGTAGCCCGGAGCCATGAACTTGGAGATGGGACTGTCGGTATTGGGGTAACGGTATCCGTAGGTGAACTGGGTGTTGAAGTTCACCTTGGCAGAATAGTACCAGTTCGAGACAGAATCTTTTCGGTAACCAAAGTTGGAGTTGATCTCCAGCTGGTCTTCCGTCTTCCTTACCTCGCGGCCCTCCTGGGCGTTTATCCCGTATTTGATGGTGGCATTCGAGGCCCAGTGCAGCAGGTCCTTCTTGAATTTTCTGCTGAAGGTCCCGTGCATCAGGGCTGAAACCGAATTGTTCCCCCCCGAACTCCAGTTTACAAAAGCCACCTCATTCAGGTTCAGGCCCACCTTATTCACCTTGGTCCAGTAGTTTATCTTTTCCTTCTCCACCTTGATCGTATCTCTGGAAATAAGGCCAGCCACTGCCGAAGTATCCACCGCTGCAGCTACCGAATCTATAGAGGCGGCGGTGACAACAGTGATGATGGGACTGGGCTCGGGAACCTCAATAACGGGAACGGTATCCCGCGGCTGGGGCTCCTGAGCGATTATGGTTCCGAAAGCTAAGAGAAGGGTAAGGAGTAGGGGAAAACGATGGTACATTGATGCAAATGCTATTATGGGGGTTACTTGTTCAATTCAGTCTGGTTTAGTTCGAAATTAAAGGCCTTCACTATATCTGAAACGCCTATTCCGGCAATTTCTTGTAGCTGGTCCAGCTTTCCCTGTTCAATAAACTCGTCAGGGATGCCCAATATCCTGAGCGGAGCCTGGTACTGGTGCCTTGCCGCAAATTCCAGCAGGGCACTTCCGAAACCTCCGGTGGCAACTCCATCCTCTACGGAAACAAGGCGTTTGTACTTTCTGAAAACCATATGCAACAGCTCCTCGTCCAGGGGTTTTATGAAGGGCAGATGATACTGCGAAATTCGTTGATTCTGGTGGCAGGACGCTACGGCTTCCGTCACACTGTTCCCGATATGCCCGGTGCTCAGGACCGCAATATCCGAACCATTTTTAACACAGCGGCCCTTTCCGAAGGGAATTCTTTCAAAATCCTTTCTCCAGTCCACATTGACCCCTCTTCCGCGGGGATACCTGATGGCGAGCGGAGCAGCGATGCCCAGCTGGGCGGTGTACAGCAGATTGCGCAGCTCCACCTCATCCAGCGGGGCGCAAATCTGCATATTCGGGATGCAGCGCAGGTAGGCAATGTCAAAAACCCCGTGGTGCGTGGCCCCGTCCTCACCCACCAGTCCGGCGCGGTCCAGGCAGAAGATCACCGGCAGGTTCTGCAGGGCGACATCGTGGATGAGCTGGTCGTAGGCCCGCTGCAGGAAGGTGGAATAGATGGCGCAGTAGACCAGCATCCCCTGGGTCGCCATTCCGGCAGCCAGGGTGACGGCGTGCTGTTC
>CBFGYW010000088.1:0-6683 GCA_965653085.1 uncultured Salinimicrobium sp. | reverse complement strand
TGTACAGCCATCTTGCCGATCGTGTAGAGGAAGCGAGAAGAGTGGTTGGAAAGCCTTTGACGCTGTCAGAAAAGATTCTTTATTCCCACTTATGGGATGGCAATCCAACCCGGGGCTTTGTCCGTGGAAAGGATTACGTTGATTTTGCTCCAGACAGGATTGCCTGCCAGGATGCAACTGCCCAGATGGCTTTACTGCAATTCATGCAGGCCGGAAAGAAACAGGTTGCAGTGCCTACCACTGTACACTGTGACCACCTGATCCAGGCTAAACTGGGAGCCCAGCAGGATCTTGCCAGCGCCAGGAAATCCAGTGATGAGGTTTTCGACTTCCTGGAATCGGTATCCAACAAATACGGAATCGGCTTCTGGAAACCCGGAGCCGGTATCATCCACCAGGTGGTGCTTGAGAACTATGCCTTCCCCGGAGGAATGATGATCGGTACCGATTCCCACACCGTAAACGCGGGTGGACTTGGAATGGTTGCCATCGGAGTTGGAGGAGCAGATGCTGTAGACGTAATGGCCGGAATGGCCTGGGAGCTGAAATTCCCTAAACTGATTGGAGTAAAACTGACCGGAAAACTTTCCGGATGGACAGCTCCTAAGGATGTTATCCTTAAAGTGGCAGGTATCCTTACCGTAAAAGGAGGTACCGGAGCCATTATAGAATATTTCGGGGAAGGTGCTGAATCCATGTCCTGTACCGGTAAAGGAACCATCTGTAACATGGGTGCTGAAGTCGGGGCCACCACTTCTACCTTTGGATACGATGACTCCATGGAAAGATATCTTCGTGCAACTGACCGTTCGGATGTAGCAGATGCTGCCAATTCCGTGAGGGAACACCTAACTGGGGATCCTGAGGTTTATGCCAATCCGGAACAGTATTTTGATGAGGTGATTGAGATCAACCTTTCAGAGCTCAGACCTCACCTGAACGGGCCATTTACTCCAGACCTTGCTACCCCTATTTCAGAAATAGGAGAAAAGGCAAGAGCCAACCACTGGCCTATAAAAGTCGACTGGGGTCTAATCGGCTCCTGTACCAACTCTTCCTATGAAGATCTTACCCGCGCTGCTTCTATCGCAAAACAGGCCGTAGATAAAAAGATTAAGGCGAAATCAGACTTCGGAATCAACCCAGGAAGTGAGTTGATCAGATATACTGCTGAAAGGGATGGCCTTCTTCAGATCTTCGAAGACCTGGATGCAACCATCTTCACAAATGCCTGCGGACCCTGTATTGGGCAGTGGGACCGAAGCGATAGAAAGGGCGATGAGAAGAACACCATTGTGCATTCCTTCAACCGGAACTTCTCCAAGCGTGCCGACGGAAACCCAAATACCCACGCCTTTGTTGGCTCGCCTGAACTGGTAGCTGCAATAGCGATCTCCGGAAGGCTGGATTTCGACCCGACCACCGATACCCTGTTGAACGAGGATGGGGAATACGTGAAGCTGGATGAGCCTACTGGAATTGAACTGCCTCCAAGAGGTTTTGATGTGGAGGATCCCGGATATCTTGCTCCTACCGAGGATGGTTCTTCAGTAGAGGTCAAGGTAAATCCGAATTCAGAACGTCTTCAGTTACTGGATCCGTTCCTTCCCTGGGATGGAAAGAATCTTATAGGTGCCAAACTGCTTATCAAGGCACAGGGTAAATGTACCACCGACCATATCTCCATGGCAGGCCCCTGGCTGCGTTTTAGAGGTCACCTGGACAATATCTCCAACAACTGCCTTATCGGCGCTGTAAACGCTTTTAACGGAAAGACAAACTTCGTGAAGAGCCAGCTTACGGGGGAATACGATGGAGTTCCTCCAACTCAGCGCAAATACAAGGAAGCCGGAATTTCAACTGTTGTAGTGGGAGACCACAACTACGGGGAAGGTTCCTCAAGAGAGCACGCAGCGATGGAGCCACGTCATCTGGGAGTAAAAGTGGTGCTGGTAAAATCCTTCGCCCGTATTCACGAGACCAACCTGAAGAAACAGGGAATGTTGGGAATCACCTTCGCAAATGAGAGCGACTACGACCTGATTTTGGAAGATGACACCTTTAACTTCATCGATCTGGAAAACTTTGCTCCAGACAAGCCGCTGACCATTGAACTGGTTCATGCGGATGGAAGCAAAGACGTTATTATGGCAAACCATACCTATAACCAGTCGCAGATCGAATGGTTCAAGGAAGGTTCCGCCCTTAATCTTATCAAGAAGCAGAACGCCGCCTAAACAAGGCTGAAGCATATAACTAAAAACTCCCGGTACTCCCGGGAGTTTTTTTATGCTGATATTTGAAATACCTTTTGAGGCGTTTTGCTGGGCGCGATCTAAAGGCCATGCGCAGCAGTGAGTTTGAGTTAGAACATAAAAGTAACTTTATAATGATATCAGTGACACCAGCAACAAAAAAAAGCCTTAGCGGCTTTCTTTAAATTAGATGAGAAGACTTCGGCAGTGTTACCTGCCGAAGTTTTCATATGAGTAATTTTTGCCCCCCAGTAAAAATTACTCTGTTCTCATCTATTATTCCGGTGAAGATTCCAAATTTCGTTTCTGCTTCAGAAGCACATCCACTATGTCGGTGGTAAGGTTCTGATTGTACAGCGTCTCGTAGTATAATTTTATGTTTCTGCGCTCTTTCTGGTAGCATAGTTCCAGGTTGGGAGTGTTAAAAGTATTTTTCGCGAGATGGCTTAATTTTAAGAAAACAGGCAGATATTCCATGATGGCTCCGGTAAGGGTGGTTTCCTTGATGGAATTCTTAATATTAAACAAATGTCTTCTCAATTCAAGTTTGATTTTTTCCCTTATTTCAATGAGTCTGGCAATGCTGACGGCCAAGGGCTCTTCCTCTTCTTTCAGGTCATAGTAGAGAACATAGTACATTTGCAGTAGGTGATCGTTTGAAAGATCAAGCCGAAGGAGCTGGGAATAAAGTTGATACTGCATGACTCTTATCCTTTAAAAAAACCTTATCGCTTTCTTAATTTTAAATAAAAATAGCAAAATTTTTTACACGAGAATAGATAAATTACTGATTAACAGTTTTTTAATATTTCTATAAGAAATTGGGCTATAAATATACAAATATATATTAAAAATGTTAATAAAAATTGTAGGCCCGAAATTGTAGGAAAATAACTGAATAATTAAGGGATTCAATCCTGGAATATCAGAGATCGAGGGGGTGAAATAGTCAGATTAAATGGAAGTGAAAGAGAAATATTCAGGAAACAGAATCCTGAAGAAAGATAAAAAAGTGCCCAGAGCGGGACTTGAACCCGCACGCCCTAATGGACACATGGCCCTCAACCATGCCTGTCTACCAATTCCAGCACCTGGGCTTTAATCTTATTGGAGGGAGTAAAAAGTGATCTGGCTGGGGCTCGAACCCAGGACCCTCTCCTTAAAAGGGAGATGCTCTACCAACTGAGCTACCAGATCCAAAAATATAAGAACTTGTGACCGAAAATTAAAGGGAGAAACCAAATCCTGCCAGTGAAATCCAGTAAGTGATCTGGCTGGGGCTCGAACCCAGGACCCTCTCCTTAAAAGGGAGATGCTCTACCAACTGAGCTACCAGATCTTCCGTTGTGCATTTTTGCTAATGCGGGTGCAAATATACCATGATTAATTTATTTTTCAAGAACAAATTGACATAAATTTGTCGATCAAATAAAGAGGGCGCTTGAACCCTTTATAAATCACAGCTTTAAGGTATGAAAATTATTCTTATAGGGTATATGGGATCAGGGAAAACAGGGGTTGGTAAACTTCTTTCTGAAAAAATGAACCTGCCATTCCTCGACCTGGATACAGAGATTTCAAACTCCGAAGGCCGAAGTATTCCGGAAATATTCAGCGGCTCGGGAGAGATCTACTTCAGAAAAAAAGAAGCCGAGATCCTTCAGCAGACCCTGAAGTCCGGTGAAGATAATTTCATCCTTTCGGTAGGAGGGGGAACTCCCTGTTACGGAAAAAACCTGCAGCTGATGAAGGATGCTCCCGGAGCTGCTCTGGTGTACCTGAAAACTTCCCTTCCCGAACTGACCCAGAGGCTGCTTCAGGAAAAAGACCAGCGGCCCCTGATCAGCCACCTGGAAACCGAAGAGCTGCTTAATGATTTTATAAGAAAGCATCTTTTTGAGCGCACCTACTACTATAACCAGAGTGACATCGTTGTTACAACCGATGCCCGCAGCCCACAGGAAGTGTCGGAATTGATTTACGAGAGACTGAAGGAGCTGCCATTCAGCAATCTTTAAGCTCCTCCAACAGAATACGCGGAGTTAAAGAAGCTCCACTTTGTTTTCCTTCAGCGCAAAATTAACCTTTACCGTCTCATTCAGGGAGGTAGAAAGGGAGATCCCCTTGAAATCTGCCTTCACAGGATATTTCTTATGGCTCCTGTCCACCAGCACAGCCGTTTTGAACTGTTTTAAGGGCACATCGAGGAAGTGGCGGACTCCGTATATCAAAGTCGTCCCCGAGTTCAGCACATCGTCCACCAGAACGATCGACTGGTTTGTGTATTTTTCGGGCGAAAGGGAGGTGGTGATCTTCTCCAGTGGATTCTTTTTATTGATCTTCACCTCGCAGAGCTCAACCCTGATGTCTGAGATCTCTTCCAGTTCGGTTTTCAGCTTCTTCGCCAGTTCAAAACCGTTTTTTGCTATTCCGGCAAGTATAATATTCCTCTCATTCACGTTATTCTCGTAGATCTGGAAGGCAATGCGCTTTATCTTCCGGTTGATCTGGATGTGGTCTAAAATTAAAATAGCCGATTTGTTCATGAGGTTCTTTTTTCAAATATAGAAACTGTTTTCAATCCTGAAATCAGGTGAGGAAAGAAAATATCCGCAAATCTATTCCTGAGGGTCTTCCTTTTCTGAATCATTCGGGGAATCCACCCACTCGTCAATATCCCGCCTATCTTTTTTCGTTGGCCTTCCGGTGCCCTTCTTGCGGTAGAAATCCTGCGAATACTTCAGAAGATCCAGTTTTTCCAAGGCTTCCTTCGGAGTGATGTCGTTGATATAAAGCCCCACCAGCTTGGCACCCACACGGCTTGGCGGCAGGTCCAGGATCTCGATCTCGTAATTGATCTGGTCCTTCCGGATACTGATCTTGTCTGAGGGATAGACCTCGCGCGAAGGTTTCACAATACTGTCGTTCATGCGTACCTTTCCCTGCTTGCAGGCATCGGTAGCAATACTTCTGGTCTTGAAATATCTTACACACCACAAAAATTTGTCTACCCTCATATTTTTAGCGCTAAAACTCCTGATTCATAAAGCAAAAATACAAGAATATTGTATCTTGCGGCCTTAAAAATACCTATTGATGAGATTGAATAAGTTTTTTACAGCGAGCCTTTTGCTGGCTGCCCTCACCCTCTCCTGTAACAAAGATGACGACAGTACTCCTGAAGTTGTTCCAGATCGTGACAGGGGAGAACAGGAAGCCGACGATCAGGAAGCGCTGGAGGATTATCTCGCTACCCACTTCTATAACTACGAGGATTTCGAAAATCCCGATGCCGATTTTGATTACGTGGTGCGGCTCGATACCATTAATGAAGCCAATTCCGATAAAATCCCGCTGATCGAATCCGATAAACTTGAGAAGAAGACATTTGAATACCGGGATGTGGAATACACCCTCTATATCCTGAAGGTGCGCGCAGGGGAAGGCCCACAGCCTAAATTCTCTGATTCCACCTATGTGACCTATCAGGGGGAACTGCTGAATGGCAACCGTTTTGACGGAACCAGCACCCCGATCTGGTTTGACCTTGTAAGCACCATCCCCGGGTTCGGGCAGTCCCTGAATGAATTCAGGGCCGCAACCGGTTTTGAGATCAATTCTGACAATACCATAACCTGGAACAACGATTTCGGAGTAGGGACTCTGTTCATCCCTTCCGGACTGGCATATTTTTCCTCCCCAACTACAAGCATTCCTGCCTATAGCCCCGTGATCTTCAACATCCAGCTGCTGGCAGTCAACCAGGCAGACCACGATAAGGACGGGATTCCTTCCTATCTTGAAGATCTCAATGGAGATATGATTCTTTCAAATGATGATACAGATGGGGATACTGTTCCTAATTATGCAGATACAGATGACGACGGAGATTTCACTCCTACCAAAGACGAGATCGAATTCGCCGAGGACGGAACCCTGATTCTTACGGATTCCAACGGTGACGGTACTCCCGATTATCTCGATGAGAATATATACGAATAGTTGGACTCATAATCCGATTTCAAGAAAGCCACCTGCACGGGTGGCTTTTTTTCTGGCGTAAATGCTTAGATGCAGTCAGAAGAAACTTTCCCCTTAAAACAACAAAAAACCGCCTGAGCAGAAGCTTCAGGCGGTTTATACTTGTTTATCCCTGTCTGGTCTTAAAGGTTCAGGGAAAGGCTGAAAATAATCTGACTCGGCCTGCTGTCCACCCTCCTTACTCCGTTAGGATTATCAAGATCGATGACCTCGGCCTCATTTTCGGTTAATCCCCTTTCGTAGCGTACATCCAGTCCTATTCCCCCGAATTGCACTCCGGCTCCAAATTGGGCACCTACCGTGAAATTGTTTTCCACATCATCCAGAGTGACCCCTTGGAAATCATTGTCAAGGATATACTGAAGACTCGGTCCTGCGAAGATGTTC
>CBFGYW010000087.1:0-6711 GCA_965653085.1 uncultured Salinimicrobium sp. | reverse complement strand
CCAGTGCCCTGAGACTCACAGAAGGATTGGGTGGTAAACTCAACTATAGGGCAATTCTGCTCAGGGTCACCTTGCGAATTAACATTGACTGTTACAGTAGCAGAATCGTCCTCGCAACCTTCGTCGTTGAATACGGTAAGAATATAAACTCCTTCTGCATCCACGGAAGGATTAAAAACGTTGGTGCCACTTGCCAAGGGCGGATTCCAGGAAGCTGAAGCTCCTGAAGTCGCTCCTGTTTCTACAGCCAAATCAACAGGCTCGTCTCCCAGATTCAAGTTGACTGTCACATCTTCACCCGCAGTTGCAGCTTCGGTGACAGTAATGTAAATAACTGCCTTATCATCAGCACAGAATTCATTAGGACTTGCAACGTGATATTCATAAGAACCCGCTGCATCAACTGAAGGGTCAAACATTGTAGATCCACTGGCCAGCGCAGGCACTATTTCTCCATTTACATCTGCTTCTCCCAAAATAGAAGGATTAAGGTAATCAAGGAGATTCACAGGAGCTGCATTGGAACAGAAGGTCATAAATGTAGTACTTCCTGCATTGGGAGAAGTTCTAACTACACAGTCAACTCGTACTCTCGAAGTACAGGTCCCTGAAGCATTGGCAGCATAATAATCCTGGCCATCCACTAAGATTTCATCAAATGCCAAAGGTTCTGTGGAGGTTGGAGTATCAAACCATACAACATCATCCCCATTAGCGGTTGCACTCAAATGTGCGACAGAAGGCCGATAGAAATCATTTCCTGTACCCTGAGATTCGCAGAAGGTCTGAATGGCAGAATCAACAATTGGGCAGTTTTCCTCAGTTGGATCATCCGGTGGATTTTGTGGCTCAGGAACTACGGTTATGTAGATAAATGCAAAATCATCAGGACAGGTTTCATTTGTACTTTCCACGAGGTATCGATATTGACCACTCCCATCCACTGAAGGATCGAAAATGGTTGATCCACTTGCCAAGGCAGGTGTGACCGTACCTCCGGCTTCTGGCGGTCCAAGGATTGAAGATTGGAACACATCAAGCAGATCAAATGGTTCTGCAGTAATGGCAACTTCATGAAAGGTTGTAGCCCCCGCATTTGGAGCATTTGCAAGTTCAACAGTAACACCCACTCGTGAATCGCAGGTCCCTGAGGCGTTTCCTGCAAAATAAGTTGCTCCATCAACCAACAGCTCATCCATGCTTATAGCTGCGCCCCCCTCAACTGAGGAATACCAAGCGATGTCATCTCCATTTGCAGTAGCAGACAGATGCCTGACTGCGGGCCTGTAATAATCATTTCCAGATCCCTCTGACTGGCAGAAGGTCTGTGTCGTTTCATCGACAGTCGGACAACTTTGCGCAGCGGCAAGACCGAATGTCATCATCATCGAAAATAGTAGAATTCTCCCCATAACTTAAAGTTTAAAAGTTCATATTTCCACTGAAAGTAATCAATAGATTGAAGGAATAATCTTATCAATTTCCTAAAGCCCAAATAATTAGGGGAAAACCCTACCAAAAAAAAAGTTAATTGCGAATCCCTTTAGAGAGAGACTTAAGAGATTTAAGAAAAGGGCAGTTCTACCTGAAGTATAGAATGGTCCCGCCAAGCCGCCCGGACTACTACAAAGCCAGTCCAAAAAAAAACAGTTACCAATTCTGGTAACTGTTTTCTATATAGTTCAACTTCTATCAGGCTTAGCCTCCGAAGTCGTCGAATCTGATATTCTCTGGTGGTACTCCATAATCCTCAGCCATTTTCTCAACAGCCTTGTTCATCAATGGAGGCCCACAGAAATAAACCTCAATATCTTCCGGCTCCTCGTGGTGGTCCAGATAGTTTTTCATCACCGCCTGGTGAATAAATCCTACAAAACCATCCCCTTCGCCGTCCAATCCGTCTTTTACTTTCCAGTTATCCTCTTCCAAAGGTTCAGACAAGGCAATATAGAATTTGAAGTTCGGGAAATCCCTTTCCAGAGCCCTGAAGTGTTCAGTGTAGAACAACTCACGTTTGGAACGTCCACCGTACCAGTAAGTCACCTTTCTGTTGGTCTTAAGGGTTCTGAAGAGATGGTAAAGATGAGAACGCATTGGTGCCATCCCTGCTCCTCCACCAACGTATAGCATTTCGGCTTCACTCTCGTTGATAAAGAATTCCCCATAAGGTCCTGAGATAACAACTTTGTCACCAGCCTTCTGATTGAAAATGTATGAAGAAGCGATACCAGGATTGACATCAGCCCAGCCGTTTTTAGCTCTGTCCCATGGCGGGGTGGCCACACGAACGTTCAGCATAACCCGTCTTCCTTCTGCTGGATAGGAGGCCATGGAATAGGCTCTCTCCACAGTCTCTGAGTTCTTCATTACTAAAGGCCACAGCCCGAATTTGTCCCATTCCAGCTTGAACTTATCCGGCTCTCCCGGATGTTCCTCTGGGTGAGCTGTAATATCCATATCCTGATATTTGACCTCACACTTCGGAATTTCGATCTGAATGTAGCCTCCGGCCTTATAATCCATATCCTCAGGAATCTCCACAACGAATTCCTTGATAAATGAAGCCACGTTGTAGTTACTCACTACTGTAGCGGTCCATTTCTTGATACCGAAAACCTCTTCAGGAATGGTGATCTTCATATCCTGTTTCACCTTCACCTGGCACCCAAGACGCCATCCCTGGGCAATCTCCTTACGGGTAAAGTGAGGTTCTTCTGTTGGAAGGATACTTCCTCCTCCTTCTGAAACTATACACTTACACTGGATACAGGTTCCCCCTCCACCACAGGCGGAAGGAAGGAAAAGCTTGTTTGCACCCAAAGTGGTAAGCAGCGTTCCACCCGAACCTACTTCCAAATCTTTTTCTCCATTAATATTGATCTTTACGGGTCCTGAAGGAATAAGCTTGGCTTTTGCACCCAGAAGCATTCCAACAAGCAGAAGGATCAAGACTAAAAATACAACTACACCTGCTATAATTACTGTCGTCATAACTCTTATTAAATTTTAATACCCATGAAACTCATGAAACCAATTGCCATCAATCCTGTGATAATAAAGGTAATTCCCAGACCTTTCAAAGGTGCAGGCACATTGGAATAAGTGATTTTCTCACGAATGGCGGCAATAGCAAGGATAGCCAGGAACCACCCCACTCCACTACCCAATCCATAAACTGCAGCCTCTCCAATCCAGGAGAATGCTTTCTGCTGCATGAAAAGAGCACCTCCAAGGATTGCACAGTTCACCGCAATCAGGGGAAGGAAAATTCCCAGCGAGCCATATAGAGCAGGCGCGAATTTCTCAACCACCATTTCCACTAACTGAACCATCGCAGCAATAACCGCAATGAACATAATAAAACTAAGGAAGCTTAAATCGATGCTGGCATATTCTGCCCCCAGCCAGGATAAAGCCCCAGGTTGCAAAAGGTAGGTGTCCAGCAGGAAGTTCAAAGGCACGGTAATGGCGAGTACAAAAATTACTGCCGCCCCAAGACCTACTGCCGTTTTCACTGTTTTTGAAACAGCCAGGTAAGAACACATCCCCAGGAAGTAGGCAAAAATCATGTTTTCGATGAAAACACTTCTTACAAATAAATTGATATAATCCATCTCTGTTTTTTTAGCTGTTGTTGATTAGGCTTCGATGAGTTTGCGGTTTCTGGAGCGCTGCACCCAGATAATGATACCCACCACGATCAAGGCCATTGGAGACAAAAGCATCAAACCGTTGTTCTCGTAACCTAGTGCATAAAGTCCTGTCGATTCGGCGAGGGTCGCTCCTTTATGGCCCAACATTTCGTATCCGAATAGTTTTCCTGAACCAAGAAGTTCCCTGAAGAATGCAACAATGATCAGAATTAATCCATAACCGGCACCGTTACCAATTCCATCCAGGAAAGATTTCCAGGGCTTATTCCCCAGGGCAAAAGCCTCGAGACGTCCCATTACAATACAGTTAGTAATAATAAGTCCAATGAATACCGAAAGCTGCTTACTCACGTCATAAGCATAAGCCCTTAAAATCTGGTCTACCAAAGCAACCAGCCCTGCAACAACTACCAATTGAACGATGATCCTGATACGGTTTGGAATCATGTTTCTCAATAAGGAAACGATTACGTTACTAAATGCTACTACTGTGATTACGGCTACAGCCATAACTACAGCTGGTTCCAACTGAACAGTAATTGCCAGGGCAGAACAGATACCTAAAACCTGAACTGTAATAGGGTTATCATCATTCAGCGGATCTGTTACCAGCTTTCTGTTAGCTTTGGAAAATAAGGCTTCCCTCTCCTCGCTATTTGAAAGAAAAAGCACCATCTCTTCCTTCCTTGCTTCCTTTTCCTTTTGTGTCAACCCAGCAGTCTGCTCAGGTTTATTTTTTATTTCCTGTGCCATAATATTAATTATTTGCAACATTCATGTCGGTTTCACTTTTGAAATAAGGCAGATAATGCTTTAGTCTTTCTGAAAGCATATCTGAAACCCCATTTCCTGTAATGGTAGCACCCGAAATTGCGTCTACCCTGTTATCGTCCTTAGAGGTACTTGATTCTCCCTTTGCTACAGAAACCCCAATCAGGTTTCCACTCTCATCGAAAATCTTTTCGTCGGCGAAACGCTCCCTGAACCACACCTGAGTAATTTCGGCACCTAGTCCGGGAGTTTCTCCAAGGTGGTCGAAAACAACCCCTTTAATGGTGTTCACATCATCCTTCAGTGCAATATATCCGAAGATGGCATTCCATAATCCGGCTCCTCTTAAAGGAATAATATAATATTTCTCACCTTCCACTTCAGCGATGTACAGTGGGAAGCTCTGCTCGGTTGCCTCTTTTTTGATTTCCTTTGCCAAATCAATTTCAAAAGCCTCTGCACCTTCCAATACTTCACCATTGGAATTAAGAACAAGTTCCTCCTTAATATACTGATCATACTTTGCCTGGGCACCTGCACGATCTGTTTCAATTCCTACCGTAGCAAGAATACTCTGCATTTTCTCCTGACGCTGATTCTTATATTGCATCGGTTGGAGGGAGGTGGCGGCAAAAGCCAAAGCAGTTCCCACAACGATCACCATTACTATGGCGAAAATGAAGGTATAGGAATTGCTTTCCGTCTTATTTACTGTTTTATTTTCCATAATTATACAGCGGTTTTAATTTGGCCATTCAGTTGTCTGGCTCTTTTCTTTCGGCGCTTCACGTTCGCCTGGATCACGTAATGGTCAATGGTTGGAGCAAATACGTTCATTAATAAGATCGCCATCATCACCCCTTCCGGATAGGCAGGGTTAAAGATACGGATCATCACTGAGAGGAATCCAATAAGGAAACCATAAATCCATTTTCCTTTGGTGGTCTGCGAGGCAGAAACAGGGTCGGTAGCCATAAACACAATACCGAAGGCAAGTCCTCCAACAATCAGATGCTCATACCAAGGGAAATTCGTCAAGGCGTTTCCTTCAATTCCCATTTCAGGAAGGGCATTAAAGATCAAAGCCATTACTGCAGCCCCGATGAAAGCACTAAGCATGATCCTCCAGCTTCCAACTTTTGTCAGGATCAGGAACAGGGCTCCTGCCAGAATCAATAAGGTTGAAGTCTCCGAAACTGAACCAGGAATGAATCCCATAAACATGTCCATTGTACTATAACCAATTTCCTCACCTGCTGCCAACTGTCCAAGAATGGTCTCTCCAGAAACCGCATCAAGGTTACTGGCTTCACTTACCCACACGCTGTTTCCAGACATAAAGGTAGGATAGGCGAAGAAAGCAAAAGCCCTGGCCGTCAAGGCAGGGTTAAGGATATTCATTCCGGTTCCTCCAAAAGCTTCCTTTCCAATGATTACTGCAAACACTACTGAAATACCAAGCATCCACAACGGAAGATCGATAGGCATGATCATAGGGATCAGCAAACCAGTAACAAGGTATCCCTCGTTTACCTCGTGTCCTCTGAAAACTGCGAATGCAAATTCAATCCCTAATCCTACTCCATAAGAAACAGCTAGCATAGGAAGGAATTTCAGAGCACCATGACCAAAAGCCTCCCAGAAACTTACAGTTTCCTGGATTTGCGAAAGATACTGGAAGCCTGCGTTCCACATTCCGAAGATCAAAACCGGAATAAGGGAAATTACAACCGTAATCATCACCCTTTTCAAATCTACCGCATCCCGCACGTGAGCCCCTTTCTGGGTGGTGTGGTTCGGGGTATACAAAAAGGTATCAAGGGCATTGATGGCAGGAGCATACTTCTCGAATTTCTTACCTTTCCCGAAGGGCTCCTTAAATTTATCTAATTTTTGTCTAATCCATTCCATAGTTTATCCTACTTCGGTTATCATTAAATCCAAACCTAATCGTATAATTTCCTGAGCTTCCAATTTGGAAGTGTTGACATAGTCTATCAACGCGAAATCCTCCGGAGCCACCTCGTAAATCCCAAGGTTTTCCATTTTTTCGATATCTCCTGCCATACAGGCTTTCAGAAGCTGCATCGGAAACAGGTCCATCGGAAGCACTTCTTCCATTTCACCTGTCACTACCAGCGCACGCTCTTCCCCATTAAGGTTGGTCGTGACTTCATACTTCTTGTTAGGGAACAACCACGAAAGGGAGGTACGCGAATTTGAAGGGATATTGTTATAAGTAAATGGCAACCAGCCAAACATCCTGTATTTGTTTCCTTCAGGAATT
>CBFGYW010000086.1:0-6722 GCA_965653085.1 uncultured Salinimicrobium sp. | reverse complement strand
GGCACTCACGCTCTGCTGGAAGACAAGGTTCAGTTCAAGAACCTGGGCCTGGCCATCATTGATGAACAACACCGGTTTGGAGTAGCGCAACGGGCGAAACTCTGGAAGAAGAACGAGTTGCCACCTCACGTTCTGGTGATGACGGCAACCCCTATCCCCAGAACCCTGGCGATGAGCCTCTATGGCGACTTGGACATTTCAGTAATAGATGAGCTTCCGCCAGGGAGAAAGAGTATAAAGACGGTACATCGTTTTGACAGCAACAGGCTGAAGGTTTTTGCATTCATTAGGGATGAAATTAAAAAAGGCAGACAGATCTATGTGGTATATCCCCTTATCCAGGAATCTGAAACCATGGATTATAAAGACCTGATGGATGGTTTTGAAAGTATAGCGCGGGAATTCCCTATGCCGGAATTCCAGATCTCCATTGTTCACGGGCAGATGAAGGCTGCCGATAAAGATTACGAGATGAGCCGGTTCGTGAAAGGCGAAACGCAGATAATGGTAGCTACCACGGTTATCGAAGTGGGAGTAAATGTGCCCAATGCCAGCGTGATGATAATTGAGAGTGCCGAAAGATTCGGACTCTCCCAGCTGCATCAGCTTCGGGGACGTGTAGGCCGGGGGGCCGAGCAGAGTTTCTGTATCCTGATGACCAGCCATAAACTTTCAGCAGACAGCAAGACCAGGCTGGAAACCATGGTCCGCACCAATGATGGCTTCGAGATCGCAGAAGTGGACCTGAAACTAAGGGGGCCGGGAGACCTTATGGGAACCCAGCAAAGTGGGGTTCTCAACTTCAAGATAGCAGATATTGTGAAGGATAACGATATTCTGAAAGCTGCGAGATATCACGTGCTGAAGGTCCTGAATGAAGACCCCAACCTGGCACTTGAGAAAAACAAGGTGCTGCGGTTTACTTACGCCCAGATGGCGAAGTACAAAAACATCTGGAATTACATCAGTTAGCCTATGCTTAACTTCCTTCTGATCTTTCTCTGCCTCGCCGCAGGTTATTTTATAAAGAAATTCAAGCGGCTGCCCGATGACAGTTACAAAGCGGTCAACGCCTGGGTGGTAAACATCGCACTTCCGGCGGTAGCCTTAAAATATATCCCGCAGATCCAGTGGGATGCTTCCCTCCTCCTGCCTTTTGCAATGCCCTTCATCGTGTGGGCGGGAAGTTATCTGTTCGTGCAGCTGGCCAGCAGGTTTATTGAGATGGATCGAAGAACGAAAGCTGCCCTTTTCCTGACTGCAGGTTTGGGCAACACTTCGTTCCTGGGGTTCCCGCTTACTGAAGCCTATTACGGGGCCGAAGGCCTGCAGATTGCTATTTTATGTGACCAGGCCTGCTTTATCGTAATGGCAACTTTTGGAATCATGGCGGCCACCCGGGCTTCAAATGAAGGAAGATTTTCAATAGCCCCTATCCTGCGGAAAATTTTTCTGTTCCCTCCTTTCATTGCCTTCTGCCTTGCCTTCATCCTGCCAAACTTCATTTCCTTTGCTCCCGTTGAGCCCCTGCTCACCGGACTTGCACTAACCCTGGTGCCCCTGGCCCTTTTTTCTGTCGGACTGCAGCTGAAACTCAGGGCCTGGAGAGAAGACGCCCGCCTGCTCAGTGTCGCCCTTACCTATAAACTCTGCCTGGCGCCCCTCCTGGTTCTACTTGTGGCTCTGGCTCTTGGATTCACAGATTTTATTGCGAAGATCAGCATCTTTGAGGCGGGAATGGCCCCAATGGTTACCGGCGTCATTATAGCCACGGATTATAATCTGAACCCAAAGCTGGCAAATATCATCCTCAGCATCGGGATTCCTTTATCTCTGGTAACTACTTTTTTCTGGCACTTAATACTTCAATTTCTGGCCTAAAAACGATTTCCTGCCGTTCCCTAGATCCCTGAAAGATAGCTGGTTGCGCTCTACATCGATTTTTTAAGAATCTTAACGAAAAAGGAGGTGATTTTGGAAGAAATATCTTTCATATGGCTATTTTCGACCTTAATTAACCTAAAACCCAATTCAATCATGAAAAAATTAATCTACTCATTGAGTGTGCTGACACTTATTTTCAGCTGTAGTCCTGAAGCGGCTGACACTACTTTAGATGGTATCACTGCGGATGGAAAAGGCGCCGTCAAGATTAACGGAAATGGAAGTCCACAGGAACAATTGGATGCCCCTACTCTCGAATGTGGAGCTGCGACAGAAACTAATTTAGAACTTACTGTAACTGCCGGAGCTAAAGGAGCTGCAGGTGGTTTCGATATTCACTGGATGACCGAAGCAGATTTTGTGGCCAATAATTCTGAATGGGATGACGAGCTGTCCTGTGCTATGGGTTTCTCAGGAAATGGGAATGACCAGTACAGCCTGGGTGCAGGAGAAAGCATAACGCTTAACCTGGAAGATATGATATTAGCTGCAGAATGTGGCACTGTTGAATGTGGAGTAAAATACGTTTTCAGGGTGAGAGCCAAAACCGAAGGCGGCCAGGGAGAACAGGGAGGATTAAAGAAAAGTGATTGGTCTAATGCTTTTTCCTGCGCTACTGCTGCTTGTAATGAAGTCTGCACCTATGGCAAAGGTTACTGGAGAAATCACAGCAATGATAATCCGGGAAATCAGGGAAATGTTTGGCCTGTCCTTGAGTTGGAGTTAGGAACTACTACTTACTCCCAGAATGAATTGAACACCATCCTTGATGATCCCAACAATGAAGGTAATAATCTTATCATCTTTTCCCAGCACCTGATTGCGGCGAAGCTTAATGTTGCTAATGGGGCCGGCAATGAAGATATTGTAGCCACTATAGCTGCTGCTGATGAAAAGATTGGAGAAAGAGAGGTTCTCGTAGATTCTTTCCCGGCAGTATGGAAAGATGAAGTCAACGCTATAAAGGACCTTCTTGAAGCATTTAATAAATCGAATCCTTGTTCGGATGATGAGTAGGATGAGGCGAATAAAGTCAAATTAAAATTCTCAAAAGGGCTTCGGCCCTTTTTTTATTGTCCCTCCTAAGGCCTGTCATCCCTTACCTACAACTCAAATCAGCCCTTCCAGCCCCCTGTTTCATCAGCCATTTTTTTCATTAAATTTATCTTAAACAGCTAAAAATGAGGATCATGAAAAAACTTTTCAACCTAAGATCAGCAATAAGCTTAATGCTCATTTGCTTTACCACCTTAATGACCGCACAGGAAACCAAAAAGGTTTCCATCGCGGATCTTGTTTATTCGGATTATAAGAAAAATGGAATTGAAAAAGCACTTCAGCGATATGCAGAGGTGAAGAAGAAGGAAGCCGCGAAATACCAGATCGACGAAAGGGAACTGAACAGGATAGGCTATGTCATAATGGAAGAAGACAAAGATCTTGAGTCTGCAGAAAAGGTCTTCCGTTTAAATATGGAGGAATATCCTGAAGCAGGAAACCCCCGTGACTCCTATGGTGATTACCTGCTGGCAGCCGGAAATGCAGAAGAGGCCCGGAAATATTTCCAGGAATCCATAGACCGTACTCAGAAAGGAAAGGGCAGCCTGGAAGACACCCGTCTTTACTATACTTCCCTAGGAAAACTGGCGCATATAGAAAACAGACATCGGAAGCTGGACTTTCTGCTGGGAGACTGGGAAGTCGATATGAAGGATCTTCAGAATGGGGAGGTTGTAAATTCCAGGCAGATCAGGAACAGCATCTTCTATGACGAAGGCAGCAACATTATTATAGCCGATTTTAAAGAATTGGACGGAAAAGCTTTTGCCAAGCGCGTAATTGTCTACGATGCCGTAGATGATGAATTCGATATTGCGTACATAGGTTCCAACGAAATTCTGGGGTTATGGCCTTCTACCATGAAAGTCAAAGATCTTGGAAACAATTCCTACGAAGCGATTGAGGAATATGTTGACGAGGCGAACAAACAGGTAAAGATTAAACACAACATAAAAAAAACTGGCGATGCAGGCCTTGTGTGGGATGTATATATTGAGAATAAGAGCGGAGTTTGGGAAAAGGCAAGCCAGATGATGTTCACCAAAAAAGGATGATATATCCCCGGTTCGGATTCGTCCAGGTCTTTTTTCAGCCCTACCATCTCCAGTAATTCTTCGCTAATTATTCGGGTGTTCTTCGCTTTACCCGAATAATTAGCGAAGACCAACCGAAAACCAATAAGAGTTGGCAGGAACATCTTCTGGAACTGTCTGGTTCTACGCAGAACCCGAATCAATAAAGTTTCAGAGAACTGGAGTAGTTATGCCCCTGTTTTTGCCTCTAAATATTATTTCCCATTATGCCAAAACCATTCGTAATGCTATCTTTGCGGCTCATAAATCGAATATTCCATGAAGATTTCTTACAACTGGTTAAAGCAATTCATTCAAGTAAAGGAAGAGGCCGAGAAAACGGGAGAACTACTGACCGATCTGGGGCTTGAAGTTGAAGGGATCGAGACTTTCCAAAGTGTAAAGGGAGGACTTAAGGGAGTGGTGGTAGGCCACGTGCTTTCCTGTGACCAGCACCCAAATGCCGACAAACTTAAGCTAACCCGTGTAGACATTGGCGAGGGAGAGCCTTTACAAATCGTTTGCGGAGCTCCAAACGTGGCTTCAGGTCAGAAAGTTCCGGTAGCTACTATTGGTACTACCCTTTACGATGAGAAAGGAAATTCGTGGGAAATCAAGAAAAGTAAGATCCGTGGTGAGAACAGTCACGGAATGATATGTGCCGAAGATGAACTGGGGCTGGGAAAAAGCCACGAAGGGATCATGATCCTCGACCAGGATCTCAAACCGGGAACCCCGGCTGCAGAGATCTTTGAGGTGGAGGATGATCTGGTTTTCGAAATCGGACTTACCCCAAACCGCGCCGACGCAATGAGCCACTGGGGGGTTGCCCGTGATCTGAAGGCAGGACTTCAGCAACAGGGAAAAAAACTGGAGCTCATCACCCCTTCAGTCAGCAGCTTTCAGGTAGACAGCAGGAATCTGAAGATTCCAGTGAAAATAGAAAATTCTGAACTGGTCCCAAGATATTGTGGGATCACAGTTTCAAATATAAAGATTGGTCCTTCTCCCAAGTGGATCCAGAACCGCCTGAAGGCCATTGGTATTACCCCAAAAAATAACGTAGTCGACATTACCAATTACGTAATGCACGAACTGGGGCAACCTCTTCATGCGTTTGATGCAGACAAGATTGAGGGCCAGGAGATACAGGTAAAGACATTGGCTGCAGGCACAAAATTCATTACTCTCGATGAGGTGGAACGCGAGCTGCACGAGGAAGACCTGATGATCTGTGACAAAGAAAAACCCCTTGCCCTAGCAGGAGTATTTGGAGGAATTGGCAGCGGAGTAACCGAAGAAACCACCAGGCTCTTCCTTGAAAGTGCCTACTTCAATCCGGTGACCGTAAGGAAGTCTGCAAAACGTCATGGGCTAAGCACTGACGCCTCTTTCAGGTTCGAGAGAGGTATTGACCCCCAAATCACCGATTACGCCCTTAAAAGAGCTGTAATCCTTATTCAGGAATATGCAGGAGGTGACGTTACAAGTGACCTTGATGACTATTATTCCAGAAAGATAACTGACTTTACGGTCTTCCTCACGTTCGATAAGATCAACTCCCTTATCGGGCAGAATATCCCACAGGAGACCATCAAATCCATTCTGGCCTCCCTGGAAATGAAGGTGAACAACGTCTCTGAAACCGGAATGGGCCTTACTATTCCTGCGTACAGAGTAGATGTGCAGCGGGAAGCTGATGTCATAGAGGAAATCCTGCGCATCTATGGCTACAACAATATTACCTTTGAGGAAAAGATACACGCCTCAATTGCCAATTCTTCAAAGTTCGAGGATTATAAGCTGCAGAATATTGTCGCAAACCAACTTACTGGCCAGGGCTTCTTTGAAACCATGGCGAATTCGCTTACCAGCCCAAATTACATTAAGCTGAGCGAGCAGCTGAAGGAGGAATTCAATGTGAACATGCTCAATCCATTGAGCCAGGACCTTTCTGTAATGCGCCAGTCGCTTCTTTTCTCGGGCCTTGAAGCGGTGCGCTATAACCTTAACAGAAAAAGGTCTGATTTGAAGATGTTTGAATTCGGGAAGACCTATCACAATTTCGAAAGTGGAAGGGCAGAAAACAAGCACCTCAGTATTTTCGTCTCAGGGAACAGAAGTGCAGAAACCTGGAGTGCTCCTGAGAAAAAGAGCGATTTCTTCTACCTGAAAGGGGTTGTTTCCGCAGTATTATCCAGACTTGGTGTTTCTGAAATCAAATCATCACCTGCCAAAAATGATGTGTTTTCAGAAGGTATGGCCTTTTCCTTCGGAAAAACCAGGCTTGTGGAATTTGGTGTGGTAAGGAAAAAACTATTGAAGTCCTTTGATATTGACCAGGAGGTTCTTTTCGCGGATTTCAACTGGGATCTGGTAATAGACGTCGTGAAGAACCAGAAGAGAGGTTTTACAAGCATCTCCAAATTCCAGGCGGTGAGAAGAGATTTTGCTTTGCTGCTGAACAAGGAGGTGAAATTTGAAGACATCCATAACCTTGCCCTGCAGAGCGAACGCAAACTGCTGAAGGAAGTGAGCCTGTTTGATGTTTATGAAGGGAGCAGCCTGCCTGAAGGCAAGAAGAGCTACGCTGTAAGTTTTATTCTTCAGGATGAGGAAAAAACCCTTACTGACAAACAGATAGAC